>DQED01000322.1:577-779 GCA_003525525.1 Desulfovibrio sp. | reverse complement strand
AGCAGATGGCCGATGGCCAGCCAGACGCCGGCCAGGACGAACCAGATGATGTTGCCGACGAGGCCCAGGGGGCCGGTGCCGAGGTCTTCGCCGGAGACGTGGCGGCGGTCCACGACTTCCTTGCCGAAGGGCCAGAACGACAGGTTGCCGAGCACGAAACAGGCGCGCGTCCAGGGCAGGCCGATGATGGTGATGGCCATGA
>DQED01000322.1:0-548 GCA_003525525.1 Desulfovibrio sp. | reverse complement strand
AGGATGTTCATGAGGAAATTGACGGGTTGCATGGGGGCTCCTTGGGTCAGGGGGTGAGGGTTTTGCGCATGAGGTTGGAGACGGCGCGCAGGTGGGCTTTTTCCTCCTGGGCCAGGGTCGCGTAAAGGGGCGCCGCTTCGGCGTCGTCGGTTTTTTTGGACAGTCGGGAGTAGAGGTCGAGGGCTTGCGCTTCCACGGAGGACGCCAGTTCGAAGGCTTCCTGGGCGGAGGCGGGCGCGCCGCCGAGCTGGGCCAGGAAGGTCTCGCCGGGCAGGCCGCCTTCGAGGCGGGGGGATGCGTCGGCGAGCAGGGCGGACAGGTCCGTTTCGTCGCCCGTGGCCTTGCGGTAGAGAGTGTGGACGTAGTGGAGGTGGCGTTCTTCGAAGCCGGCCAAGCGTTCGAACACGGCTGTGGTTTCGGCGTCGTCGGCGTCCCTGGCGAGGGCTTTGTAAAAACTGCCGAGCGCCGCTTCCATGCCGAGGGCCGTGCGCAGGATTTGCGCCGGCGCCTCGTCGCCGCGCAGCAGGGTCATGCCGGCGTCCGGGCCG
>DQED01000420.1 GCA_003525525.1 Desulfovibrio sp. | reverse complement strand
GCCCCGGCTCGGCCGCGCGGGAAGGGACGGCCAGGGCGAGGCAGGCGAGGATCGCGGCGAGGGCGGGCAAGGCGGCGTAACGCATGGGGGATGCTCCGCGGGCAGGGCGTTTATTGGACGATGAGGTGCCAGAATACGGTGAAAAGGCCGAGGATGATGCCGACCACGGCAACGGTGAAGATGATGTCCGGGGTCACGGAAAAGGTTTTCGCGCCGGTGTTGATGCAGCGGCGGACGTACCAGAAGCGCCAGGTGGCCACAACCATGACGAGCACGCCCACGGCGAAGGTGGACAGCGTGATGGCGTCGGTGTGCAGGTGTTTTTGTGCCATGCCCTCGAACATGGGCACGTGCTGGATCTGGCGGATGAAGAAGTCGAAGCGTTCGATGACGAAGCTGAAGCCGAAAAGCGCGAGTCCCGTGCGGCACCAGGCGAGGAACGTGCGTTCGTTGGCGAGGTGGTTGCGCTGCCAGGCTAAAAGCACCTGGGGGTTGCTCAGGTCGTAGGGCGAGGCGTGGCTGTCCTGGGGCTTCGTCTCGGGCATGGGGGCTCCTTTGGCTGAGGCTGGCCTCAGATAGCGCGGCGGCGCGCCCCGGGTCAACACGACGGGAACGGCGTCTGGCCTTGGGAAAGCCGCGAGGCCAGACGCCGGGCTTTCGTACAATTGCCGCCGCCGCGGTTGCAATTCCCCCGTGAAGCGGTAAGGAGGTAAGGACTGACCCTTCTAGGAATCCTGTAAGGAGGCAGTCATGCATGCAGACGGCGTTTTTAAAACAGTTTTGTCGCCTTGGTGGCGACGTGGCGTGGTCGTGGCGTTGGCGGTCGGCTTCGCGCTGGAGATCCTCATTGCTTTCCAGGCATACCGGAACGCTCCCCCCATCCCGGAGACCGTGCTCGATCCGGAAGGGCAGGTCGTGTTCACGGGTGCGGAAGTCACGTCCGGGCAGCAGGTCTTTTTGAAATACGGGCTCATGGAGAACGGATCGATCTGGGGCCACGGCGCGTATCTCGGCCCGGATTTTTCGGCCCTGGCCCTTCATGAATTGGGTCTGGCCGTGCGCGGCGAAGCGGCCCGGAGTCTGTTCGGCCGCGATTTGCAATTCCTTTCGCCGGACGAGGCCCGGGCGGCGGCCGCCCAGGCCGCACGGATACTCAGGGAAAACCGCTACGATCCCGCGCGCGGCGTCCTGGCCTTCACGGCGGCCGAGGCCCGGGCCTTCAAAAGCCAGATCGCCTTCTGGACCGACTATTTCGCCGACCCGGCCGCCAACGGCGGCCTCCCCGCCCGCTACATCCGGGACGCCGGGGAACTGCGCCGACTGGCGGCCTTTTTCGTCTGGACGGCCTGGGCTTCCATCGCCAACCGTCCGGGCACGGACGCTTCCTACACGAACAATTTCCCCTACGAACCGGAGCTTGGCAACACGCCGACCAGCGAAACGGTGCTCTGGAGCGCCCTCAGTCTCATCACGCTCCTGACCGGAATCGCGCTGGTGCTGTTCGCGTTCGGCAAGTTCGACTATCTCGGGTGGAAGGGCACGGGCGAACACGTCCATCCGAAATTGCTGCCCGCGACGGCCACGCCGGGGCAGCGGGCCCTGGT
The DNA here is from genome assembly GCA_003525525.1 of Desulfovibrio sp. GTDB lineage: Bacteria > Desulfobacterota > Desulfovibrionia > Desulfovibrionales > Desulfovibrionaceae > Solidesulfovibrio. The sequence continues at coordinate 1,531 of DQED01000420.1, read as the reverse complement.
CAAATACTTCGTGGCCGCGGCCCTGCTGTTTCTGGTCCAGGTGCTGCTCGGCGGCGCGACCGCCCATTACCGCGCCGATCCGGGCAGTTTTTACGGCTTCGACCTGAGCGCGATCCTGCCGAGCAACATCCTGCGGACCTGGCACTTGCAGTCGGCCATCTTCTGGATCGCCACCGCGTTCGTGGCCGGCGGGCTGCTGCTGGCCCAGGCGTTGGGCGAAAAAGAGCCGCGTGGGCAAGTCCCGGCCATCCACGCCCTTTTCTGGGCGCTGGTCCTGGTCGTGGTCGGCAGCCTGCTCGGCGAACTGGCGGGCATCAGGCAATGGCTGGGCGACGCCTGGTTCTGGTTCGGGCACCAGGGCTGGGAGTACCTCGATCTGGGGCGGGCCTGGCAGGTGCTGCTGGCCGTGGGGCTTGCGGGCTGGGTGGTCCTGCTGCTGCGAAGCGTGCTGCCGGCCCTGCTCGACCCCGAGCGCCGGGAGATCACGTCGTTGTTCCTGCTGGCCGCGCTGGCCATCCCGGTCTTTTACCTGCCGGCCTTTTTCTTCGGCTCCGCGACGCATTTCACGGTGGTGGACAACTGGCGCTTCTGGATCATCCACCTGTGGGTGGAGGGGTTTTTCGAGTTGTTCGTGACCGTGATGGTGGCCGTGACCTTTTTCAGGCTCGGCCTCGTCACGCACCAGACCGCCGTGCGGGTCGTCTATCTCGACGCCATTCTCTTCCTGGGCAGCGGCATCGTCGGCACGGGGCACCACTGGTATTTCAGCGGCCAAAGCACCCTCAACATGTCGCTCTCGGCGCTTTTCTCGGCCATGGAAGTGGTGCCGCTCACGCTCCTGACCCTGGACGCCTGGGATTTCGTCAAGCTCACCCGCTCGCGTTGCGACGTGTGCGGGCAGGCCGTGAACATCCCGCACAAGTGGGCGTTTTATTTCCTGATGGCCGTGGGATTCTGGAATTTCGTCGGCGCGGGCGTGTTCGGATTTCTCATCAACCTGCCCATCGTGAGCTATTTCGAGGTGGGCACCGTGCTGACGCCGAACCACGGGCATCTGGCGCTCATGGGCGTCTTCGGCATGGAAGCGCTGGCGCTTATGGTGCTGACGTTCCGCCAGGTGCTTCCCGACGCCCAGTGGGCCGGGCCGGAGAAGCTCATACGGATCTCGTTTTGGGGGCTCAATAGCGGCCTGGCCATGATGGCCGCCGGCAGTCTCTTCCCCGGCGGCGTGCTCCAGGTCTACGACGTGCTGCAGCATGGGTATTGGCACGCCCGGAGCCCCGAATACCTGGGCGGCGGCCTGCCCCGGCTCCTCGAATGGGCCCGGTTGCCCGGGGACGTGGTCTTCATCGCCGCCGGCGCGGCCCCCATGGCCGCGGCCGCGCTTCTGACCCTCGTGCGCATGCGCCGTCGCGGGACCGCGGCGCAACCCGCGCCCTGACGCGAAAAGGGGGCCGGACGCGAACGTCCGGCCCCCTTGCGGTAACTTTCGCAGGAAGCGGTGCGGCCTAGTACATGCCGCCCATGCCGC
>DQED01000335.1 GCA_003525525.1 Desulfovibrio sp. | reverse complement strand
TCACCGACGAGATCAAGCGCGCCATCCTCGGCCTCGCCACGGACGAGGACGTGGCCATCATCGAGATCGGCGGCACGGTGGGCGACATCGAAGGCCAGCCGTTCCTGGAGGCCATCCGCCAGCTGCGCATGGACCTCGGCAAGGAAAACGTCCTCTACATCCATTTGACCCTCGTGCCGTACCTGCGCGTGGCCGGCGAGGTCAAAACCAAGCCCACCCAGCACAGCGTCAAGGAACTGCGCTCCATCGGCATCCAGCCCGACATCATCATCTGCCGCAGCGAGGTGGAACTCGGGCGCGACCTCAAGGAAAAGATCGCGCTTTTCTGCGACGTGGACGCCGATGCCGTGTTCACGGCCGTCGATGTGAGCAATATCTACGAGCTGCCGCTCAAGCTCTACGCCGAGGGCGTGGACCAGAAGATCGCCATCCTCCTGCGCCTGCCGGCGAAAAACGCCGACCTCGAAGCCTGGCGCTCCATGCTCCACCGCCTGGAGCATCCGGCCGGCACGGTCTCCATCGCCATCGTCGGCAAGTACGTCGACCTCAAGGAAGCCTACAAGAGCCTGCACGAGGCGCTGGTGCACGCCGGCGGCATCTGCGGCGTGTCCATCCGTTTCGTCTACGTCAATTCCGAGGAGGTCACGCGGGAGAACGCCGCCGCCACCTTCGCCGGCATCGACGGCATCCTGGTGCCGGGCGGCTTCGGCTCGCGCGGGGTCGAGGGCAAGATCGCGGCCATCGAGCACGCGCGCGTGGCCGGCGTTCCCTTTTTCGGCATCTGCCTCGGCATGCAGTGCGCGGTCATCGAATTCGCCCGCAACGTCCTGGGCCTGGCCGGGGCCAATTCCGAGGAATTCGACCTGACCACGCCCCATCCCGTCATCTACCTCATGCGCGAATGGCTCGATTTCCGCACGAAGAAGCTCGAACGCCGCGACCCGTCCTGCGACAAGGGCGGCACCATGCGCCTGGGCGCCTATCCCTGCGTGGTCAAGCCCGACACCCAGGCGGAGCGCGCCTACGGCCCTGGGGAGATCTCCGAACGCCACCGTCACCGCTACGAGTTCAACAAGGCCTATGCCGGGCAGTTCGAGGAGGCGGGGCTGGTCTTAAGCGGCCTGTCCCCGGACGGCGAACTCGTGGAAATGGTCGAATTGCCCGACCATCCGTGGTTCCTCGGCTGCCAGTTCCATCCCGAGTTCAAGTCCAGTCCCATGCATCCGCACCCGCTTTTCCGGGAATTCGTGGCTGCGGCCAAGCGGGCCAAGGGCTAGGCGCGGCCGTTTTCCCAGGCAGGGCAGGGCGCAACGCCACCGTGGCCACCACGGCAACGGACAATCTGGCGGATTGCCACAATCCTTCAATTGTGGCATGCTTTTTGTTGGGCGGGGCCGGCGACACCGGCCCCGCATGGTCTCGACGAACCTGCAAAAGCGCGCACGGCGGTAGAAATGGCTCTCGAACTGCGACAGCAGCTCAAACTCTCCCAGCAGTTGGTGATGACCCCCCAACTGCAGCAAGCCATCAAGCTCCTGCAGCTTTCCCGGCTGGAGCTCCTGGAAAGCGTGCAGCAGGAGCTTCTGGAAAACCCCCTTCTCGAGGAATCCCTCGAGGACGAGCGTCAGCCGGAACGCACCATGGCCGAGGACAACCTCGGCCCCACGGGCGATTCCAGCGACGCGGCCATGGAAAAGGAACTGCTCAAAAACGCCGAGTGGGAGGACTACATCGGCGATTTCGCCAGCACCAGCCGCCAGTCCCTGGCCCGGGAGAGCGAGCTTCCCGAGGAGGGCATGGCTTTCGACGCCAGGCTCGCCTCCAAGCCGTCCCTGGAAGGGCACCTCGGCTGGCAGATGCGGCTTTCCAACTTCACGGAAAAAGAGCTCGAAATAGGCGAGGTCATCCTCGGCAGCCTCAACTCCTCAGGGTATCTGCGCGCCTCCGCGGAAGAGCTCGCGCAGATGACGGGCGCCTCGGAAGACATGGTGGAGGAGGTGCTGCACCGCCTCCAGCGCTTCGACCCGGTGGGCGTGGCCGCCCGTACGCCGAGCGAATGCCTGCTCACCCAGATTGAAATCTACGGATGGGACGACCCGATTCTCATCGAGCTCGTGCGCGACCACCTCGAAGACCTGGAAAAAAAGCGCTACAAGCCCCTGGCCAAGAAATTTCGTCTGACCATGGAGAAGCTCAAGGAATACCTGGAGCTGCTCCAGACGCTCAATCCCATGCCCGGGGCGAGCTACGGCTCGGGCGACCCCATCTACGTGAGCCCGGACGCCTTCGTCTACAAGTACGGCGACGACTTCGTCATCCTGCTCAACGAAGAAGGCATGCCGCGGCTCAACCTCAATGCCTCCTACATGGAGGGAGTCAATCCCAAGTCGGACAAGGACAAGGACTACCTGCAAGACAAGATGCGCTCGGCGATGTGGCTCATGAAAAGCCTCTACCAGCGCCAGCGCACGCTTTACAAGGTGCTGGAAAGCATCGTCAAATTTCAGCGGGAGTTTTTTGAGCACGGCGTGACGCGCCTGCGGCCGCTCATCCTCAAGGACGTGGCCGACGACATCAGCATGCACGAATCCACCGTCAGCCGCATCACCTCGAACAAGTACGTGGCCACACCCCACGGCATTTTCGAGCTGAAGTTCTTCTTCAACAGCTCCCTGGATCTCGACGACGGCGGCACGGTGGGCTCCGAGTCGGTCAAGGCCATGATCAAGCGCATCATCGCCGGCGAAAACGCCAAACGTCCGATCAGCGACGAGGCCATCGCCGACATGCTCAAGGACGAACTGCAGATTAACATCGCCCGCCGCACCGTGGCCAAATACCGCACGGCCATGGGGATCGAATCCTCATCCAAGCGCAAGGAAGTTTTCTGATGCTTCGGGTCGGGATTCCCGGCCCAATACACGCCACCCCGGAGGACTCCATGAACATCACCTTTAATTTCAAGAATTTTGAACCGTCGGATCATTTGCGCGACTACGCCCGCAAGCGTTTCGACAAGCTCGCCAAATATACCGTCGCCACCGATGCTTCCGAACTGCAAGTCAACCTTGCCGTGGAGAAGACCCGGCAGATGGCCGACGTCATCTTCCTGGCCGACAACATGCACATCTCGGCCCACGAAGTGTCCGAGGACATGTACTCCACCATTGACATGATCCTGGACAAGGTCGAGGCGCAGGCCAAGAAGTTCCGCGAAAAGCAGAAGGACCGCCGCCGCCAGGCCGCCGAGACCGTGCGTACGCAGGTCATCAGCATCAGCGAAGACGCCCAGGGCGGACGCACCCCGACCATCGTGCAGACCGACGCCTACGAGCCCAAGCCCATGGCCGTCGAAGAGGCAGCCGAGCAGCTCGTGAGCCTCAAGAAGGAATTCCTGGTGTTCCTCAACTCCGAAACCGAACGGCCCAACGTCATCTACCGTCTGCGCAACGGCGACTTCGGCCTGATCGATCCTGGAACGGGCGTATAAATGAAGCTTGAGGATTATCTCCAGCCCGATTTCATCATCGGGGACCTTGCCGCCGAGTCCAAGCCCGACGTGTTGGCCGAACTGGTCGCGCCGATCAAGAAACGCTGGCCCGATTTCGACGACGCCCGGGCCCGCCAGGTGCTGCTGGACCGTGAAAGCCTCGGCACCACCGGCATCGGCGACGCCGTGGCCATTCCCCACGGCAAGATGGAGAGCCTCCAGCAGATCGTCATCGTCGTCGGCAGAAGCCTCAAGGGCGTGAACTTCGATGCGCTGGATTTGAAACCCTGCCGCATCTTCTTTCTCGTCCTTGCGCCGGAACATGTTGCGGGCCTGCACCTGCGCATCCTGGCCCACATCTCCAGGCTGTTGTCCGACGAATCGTTCCGGCGCGCCTTTCTCGGCGCCGGGGACGACGCGGCCTTGTGGCGCGTGCTCACGGCCGCGGCCTGAAAAAGACCCGATGCCCCCTGTCCTCGCGGCGGCTGTCATGCAACCGCGATGGACAGGGGGTATTGTTTGCGGGTATTCGCCCGCACGCGGCCGGGTATTGAAGCGATGTCGCGCCGGCCGGGCGAGGGCGCTTGCCCCTTCCTGGGGAGGCGGACCGGCGGCGGGGCAAGGTCTGTGACGCGCGCCGGACGCGGGTTCCTTTTTTTGAGGGCGATTTTTCGAGCAGAATCGGGATTAACGTATCTTCGCTTCCCGCGTGTGCGGCACGGACGGTGCGACGCACGCGGCCGGAGGGCGAAAAGGCATGGAAGACGCGCCTGCGGAATTGACGATCGTCATTTTGACCGGTCTGTCCGGGTCCGGCAAGAGCACGGCCTTGCGGGTGTTCGAGGACCTGGGCTTTTTTTGCGTGGACGGGTTGCCGGTCAGCCTCGTGCCCAAGCTCATCGGACTTTTCGACGAGAAGGGCGGCAAGCGCTACAAGGGCCTGGCGCTTGGCATGGACGTGCGTCAGGCCGACCTCGACCGGGACTGGGGCGCGACGCTGGCCCAGGTCACGGGCCGGGATGTGGGGCTGCAGATCATCTTTTTCGAGGCCGACACCCAGGAGATCATCCGCCGCTACGCCACCACCCGCCGACCCCATCCCCTGGAAAGCCCGACCATGGGCCTGGAACAGGCCGTGGCCGCCGAGCGGGAGCGCATGACGCCGCTTCGCGACGCCGCGGACATGGTCATCGACACCACGGATTTCTCCATCCATGATCTGCGCCGCAAGCTCCAGGAAAAATGGGCCTCCATCCGTCCGGCCAAGGGCACGCTCAAGGTCCACATCATGAGCTTCGGCTTCAAGTACGGACCACCGTCCGAGGCGGACATGCTTTTCGACCTGCGCTTCCTGCCCAATCCCTATTTCGACAAGGCGTTACGGGAAAAAACCGGCAAGGACGCGCCCGTTCGCGACTATGTCCTGGCCGAGGACCCCGGCCGCGAGTTCCTGACGCGATTGACGGACTTCCTGCTCTACCTGCTGCCCCTCTACGCCCGGGAAGGGCGCTACCGGCTGACCGTGGCCTTCGGCTGCACGGGCGGCCGCCATCGCTCCGTGGCCGTGGCCGAGTCGGTCTTTGACACGCTGTCCAAGGCTGGCTACAATATTTCACTTGAACATCGCCATATCGAGCGCGGTTAGCGGCGCGCCGCAGCCGCGCATCGGGAACATGACACCAGGGCCGCAAGCCCGGCAAGAGGATGCATGAGCGGGCAAACCCAGTCCGATGCGCCTGTGGGCGTGGTCATCGTCACCCATACCGAATACGGAACCTGGCTGCTCAAGGCGGCGGAGTTCATCCTGGGGCCCCAGGAGCATTGCCGTTGCGTCAGCGTGGACATGACCCATCCCGTGGACGCGACGCTTGCGACGCTCAAGGCCGCCATCAAGGAGACCGACCGGGGCGCGGGCGTGCTGATCCTCACCGACATGTTCGGCGGCACGCCGACCAACCTCAGCCTGTCGCTTCTGGGCACGGGACGTCTGGAGGTGCTCACGGGCGTGAACCTGCCCATGTTGATCAAGATCCTCGGTTCCCGGACCAAGGCCCTGGAGACGCTGGCCGTGGAGGCCAAGCAGGCCGGCTGCCAGGGCATCGTCGTGGCGGGCGAGGTGCTGCGCAAAAAGGTGGCCGAGGGCTAGGCCATGGCGTTCGTTCGGGTGGACAACCGGCTCGTGCACGGCCAGATCATCGAAACCTGGCTGCCGTTCACCCATGCCCGGGCGATCCTCGTGGTCAACGACGCCCTGGCCGCGGATTTTCTGCGCCAGGAAATCATGTCCCTGGCCATTCCCGCGGGCGTGCGCATCGTATTTCTGCCCGTGACCGACCTGATGCCGTTTTTCGCGCGCAATCCCCTGGATTCCGACGACGCCCTAATCCTCTTCGCCACGTGCCGCGACGCCCGCGTGGCCTATGAAGAAGGCTTCGGCTTCGGCAACCTCAACCTCGGCAACCTGCACTACGCCCCGGGCAAGAAACAGGTCTGCCCCCATGTGGCCCTGTCCAAGGAAGACGAATCCTGCCTGGATTTTTTCCGCGACAAGGGCGTACGGCTGGATTACCGTTGCGTGCCCGGCGATCCGCAACAACTGCGCACCATGTAGCGCGGCCCGTATTCGCCACGCCGCCGGCGGGGATGCCCGTCCGGGAGCGATGACCCTTTGGAGCGCATGACGACATGACCCACCAGGCCGATATCCTGCTGCACGTGTTTGGCGTCGCTTTTTTTTTGTCCTGTTCTCGTCTTTCCGCTTCTTCGTAAACGCCGCGCTGCTCGAGCGGCCGCTGGTCATCGGCTTCGCCTGGGCGGCGTTCTACGGCGACCTCGACCTCACGCTCAAGCTGTGCCTGTTTTATGAGCTCTTCTGGCTCGACGGCATTCCCGCAGGCACGCACATTCCGCCAAACGCCGCCGCCTCCACCCTGGCCGGTCTCTCGCTCATGCATGTCTTCCGTTTGACCTCGCCGGCCGAGGCCTTGTTCGTGGTCGCGACCACGGCCATGCTCGGTCGCCTGTTCGCCGCCCTGGAAGGGGTGCAGCGGATGGTGGAGAACATCGTGCTGTCGCGCTACACCGCGGCGCGCGAGCGGACCAAGGCCTTCTTCTCTCCCGGCAAGCTGATCCGCCGGGCGTTATGCGACATGGTCCTGCTCAACGGTGTGGCCTTCAGCGTGGCCCTGGCCGGGCTTATTGCCCTCTACGCCGCCCTGTTGCCCCGGGTGTGGCCGTTTCTCGCCTCGTCGGGAGCGACCTGGAGCCAGCTGTGGATCCTGGGGAGCCTCGGCGGCGTGCTGTCCCTGCGCTACCGTCCGGCCTACATGGTCCTGGCCGGCGGGATGGGGCTGGCCATGGCCTGGTTTCTTTTGTAATGCCGGGAAGTCCCACCAGGCTTGGCGGAATGGGGAGACGGGCAAAAAAGCATTGCCCGTCCCGGGAATTTGACTTGGCAAGAATTGCCTTTTGGGATATTCTTCACAAGTTCCGACAAGAGGCTGCCAACCCGTCAGGGTTTCGGAAAAAACACCAGGAGGACATTGCTATGGCCGTGTATGTCGTTGGTCACAAAAATCCGGACACCGATTCCGTCGCCGCCGCCATTTCCGTGGCTGATCTGATGAGCAAAAAGGGCGTGGAAGCCAAGCCCGCCACCCAGGGCGCGCTCAACCCCGAAAGCGCTTTCGTGCTGGAGAAGTTCGGCGTGGCCGCTCCGGAGATCGTCACCGACGCCACCGACAAGAAGATCATCCTGGTCGACCACTCCGACCTGGCCCAGAGCCTGGACAACCTGGCTGCGGGCGAGATCATCGGCATCTACGACCACCACAAGCTCGGCGACGTGACCACGCCCAATCCCCTGGACATCCTGGTCAAGCCCGTGGGCTGCTCCTGCACCGTGGTCAAGATGATGTACGACTGCGCCAAGATCGAGATTTCCAAGCCCATGGCCGGCATCATGATGTGCGCCATCCTGTCCGACACCGTCATGTTCAAGTCGCCGACCTGCACCCCCGACGACAAGGCCGCCGTCGAGGCTCTGGCCAAGATCGCGGGCGTGTCCGACTTCATGTCCCTTGGCGTCGAGATGTTCAAGGTCAAGTCGGCCGTCGGCGGTACCCCGGCCAAGGATCTTGTCTTCCGCGATTACAAGGACTTCAACATGGGCGGCAAAAAGATCGGCATCGGCCAGCTGGAAGTGGTCGACCTGTCCATTCTCGAGCCGGTCAAGGCCGCGCTGCTCGAAGAGTGCAAGAAGGTCAAGGCCGAAGGCCGCCACAGCGTGTTCCTGCTCCTGACCGACATCATGAAGGAAGGCTCCGAGATGCTGATCGTCTCCGACGATCCGAGCTACGTGGCCAAGGCCTTCGGCGTCGAGGTCAAGGGCGACTCCGTGTGGCTCGACGGCGTGCTGTCCCGCAAAAAGCAGGTCGTGCCGCCCTTCGAGAAGGCTTTCGCCTAGTTTCCGCTGCGCTACCGCAAAGAGGGGAGCGGCCTTCGGGTCGCTCCTTTTTTTTGTCCGCAGGCAAAGAGGATGTTGTCGGCCGGCAGGGGCGCGTGCGTACCCGCATCGACGCCGACGAGGGGGGGGACGGCCGTGTGCGGGAACGTGGCCCTAGGCATGGCGGCCTCTCTCGGCGAAACGTCATGGCAGGTGTCTCGACTGGCGTGTGTTTGCAAGGACAGGGTGATCGGCCGTCGATGGGATAAGCGCGAGCCTCGGTTGCGGCCGGGCTTTGTTCCGAGCGGGATTGACGGTTTCAGGCTTGTAGAAATGACGTTGTGGGTATATGAGCGCGGCAAGAGAAGAATTAACGCAAGGGGAATATCCGAAAAACATGTTTATATTTTTGTTTTTACAAAGACAGATACGGCAAAGAGGCGGCGAAAGGGCATGACTGGAAATATTTTCTTTCATATTATATTCAATTTTACTGTTAGTGTATGACTTCCTTTATGGGAGCGTGCTTATTGCCTGATCGGCTACATGTCTTGATGCGGTGGAGCGGAGGAATTTGGACGTGTTCACGAAATCTGAATATATCACAATGCTCTTTGTTGTCTGCATGGTGGCAGTCGCCGAGTATTTCAAAGTAAACGAAATCATTTTTCCTGAAATAGCGGCCCTTACCTTCGGGGCCTGGGTAATGGAGGAGCGTCCCTGGCGTGGCCCGGCCTGGACGATTTGGTTTTCACCGACCCTGGGAGCCCTCACGGGCGTTGTTCTCTTGCGTCTGGCCCCGCATGCATTGCTTCCGATGGTCGGATTGGCCTTTTTTTTCATACTGATCGAACTCAAACTGTTCCGTTCGGCGATGTCTCCATCTTTCTCCGCCGCCATCCTGCCGATTCTGACGGGGATTACCAGCTGGGTTTATCCCATATCCGTCTGCGTGATGGCCGCAATCATCGCGGGCGTCGCGCATTGTCGGGAGAAAGGCAAAGCCGATGTAAGCGACGACCTGCTGCCTGCCGCTGCGGCAAAATCCGACGGACATGCGGGCCTTGGCCTGGAAATGCTGCATTATGGCAAGCTGCTGCTGTTCGTACTGCTGGTCGCCATCTTTTCCGTCAAATCGGAGTGGCTGTTTGTGATGTCGCCGCCATTGATCGTCGCTTTTGTCGAGCTCGCCGAACCTGGGAGCGTCTTGCGGAAAAAGTCCATGTTCCGGCTGCTCTTGTTGTTTTCGATTGCGGCGTTATGCGGAATGATTTGGGTGTTTGCCGTGACGCAGGTGTTCCAGGGACCGATGTGGCTCGCCGCCGGGTTGGCCGTGGCCTCGGTATTCCTGCTTGTCCGCCGTTTGGGGGTTGCGTCGCCGCCGGCCTTTGCTCTGGCCCTTCTTCCGACGATCCTGCCGCATCGCGCACTGTATCTCTATCCCGTCCATGTTTTGATCGGGAGCGCGCTGTTTATTGGCTTCAGTCTGCTTTGGTTCCGTTCCCCCGGGCATGCTCGCGGCTAGCTGCCGGCATGCCCGGGAGACAGGGGCGAACCGTCTGGCGGATGCTCCTCGATCCGCTTTGGCCACGGGCAGCAGGGGCCGGCGGTTGTTCCTGCTCGGATGCTGCGGGCACGGGATCGGCCTTCGTGCTTACGAGCCGCTTGCGGATTTCGTCGGCGCAGGCCGGCCGGATGCCGTCGGAATGCCCGTCCACGGTGTGCCAGTGGGCCTTGCCGTCGGCATCCTTAGTACCAGACGACATAGCACCGATCAGCCCCGCAGGAGCATTTGCGGATGCTGCCCTCGCGGTAGAAGACGCCGCGATATGTGGTTTTTATGAACTTGACAGCCACCTGATCGTGGTTGTCAGGGAGAGCGTTTTGGGGAAGCTGTTTTTCAAAAATTCATCGAAATACGAAAAAAGGGTTACGACATTCGTCATAACCCTTTGTAATCACTTGGTGGGCAATACAGGATTCGAACCTGTGGCCTTTGGCTCCGGAGGCCAACGCTCTATCCAACTGAGCTAATTGCCCGAGGGAGCGAATCTATACGCGCTCCGTTTCCGGGCGTCAAGGGCCATGTGCGCGGAGTTGCCTCAGCCGGCGCTCGCCGCGCCCAGGGCGGCGTCTTCGCCGCGCGTGACCGGCCCCTGGGACGTACACACCTGGTTGCGGCCGAGCTTCTTGGCCTGGTAGAGCGCCTTGTCCGCTTTGTCCACGAGCTCCCGGCGCTTGAGCAGTGCTCCGGGCGTCAAGGCTGCCGCGCCGATGGAAACCGTGATGCCGAACGGCTTGCCTTCGCTCGTGAACCGCGTCTCCGCTATGGCCTGACGCAGCCGCTCGGCCAGCACCTGGGATTGCTCTTCCGTGGTCAGGGGCAGGATCACCACGAATTCCTCGCCGCCGTAGCGGGCCGTGAAATCCGTGCTGCGCAGCCGCTCGGAAATGATCTTTCCCACCTCGCGCAGGACGTGGTCGCCCATGAGATGGCCGTAGCTGTCGTTGATGCTCTTGAAATGGTCGATGTCGAGCATGAGCAGGCTCATGGAATGGCCGTAGCGCTGGTGGCGGCGCAGTTCCTCCACCAGGCGTTCGTCAAAGGCCCGGCGGTTGTGGATGCGCGTGAGCCCGTCGTGGTCGGCCCGGACCTTGACCTGGCTGAACAGCGCGGCGTTGCGCAGCGCCAGGGCCAGGTGGCCGACCGAGGCGTAGAGCGTCTGCACCTGGTCCTTGCCCAGGGCGCGTCCCTTGGCCCGGTACAAGATCAGGCAGCCGAACGTCTGGCCGCCGGCCCGCAAGGGCAGCGCGATGATTTCCTCGGCCGATTGCGGAATTTCCACGGGCGACTTGTCGGCCGCGCCGTCGAGAAACGTGCTGCGGTAGCTCTGCATGGGCTTGCCGGCGAGCTTGGCCCCTTGGCGCAGCAGCGCCTCGGTCCAGTGCCGCTCGGCGTCGTGATCCATCTCCGGTTCGAGGAACAGTTCGGCCTCCAGTTCGCCGGATTCCCCCGGCTGCCAGAGGATGGCCATGAGCCCGCGCATGGGCAAAAGCAGTTCCAGATCCTCCCGGGCGTTGTCCAGGATGACCGTGGGATCGAGGGATTCCGTGGCCCGGGTGAGGAAGCGGTTGAGGAACAGGACGAGGTCGGTCTTGCGCGCGAGCAGCTCGCGCTCCAGCATGATCTCGCGGGTCATGCGGAAAATGTCGTCGTAGAGGCTTTTGACTTCCTGGGCGCGGAAGATGACGTCGCGCACCTTCTTGTCGGTGAGCGGCTCGGACACGGCCGAAAGGAAGCCGTTTTCGAGCAGTTCGTCGAAGTCCGACAGGGATTGGGCTTCCGAGAGCACGAGCACCCGTTGCGCCACCTCCCATTCCTCGAGCCGCTTGCGGCTGGCGGGAGAGAGCGCATCCCAGGCTTCCTTGACCGCGAAAATCACGAGCGGCGTGGCCCGGCCGAGGTCGCGTTCGTCGGGATGCTGCCCGGCCGGCCAGTTGCGCAACGCATATCCGCTGCCCAGGGCGGCAGAAATTGCCGCTGCGGCGTCGTCGGTAAGGCCGAGGCCCCAAACTTGCTCAGGTCGCATGCCACGCGTCATTGCTGGCCTCCTTTGATCCCGGCAACGCGCACGGGATGCGGTTCCGCCATTCTTCTTGCAAGGATGGGGCCAGACAAAACAGCCCGCCGTGTTTGACATCGCGCCCGAGCTGTGGCTCCGTCCCCCCATGCATCCGCCGCGCCTGTGGGCGACCCTCGATCCCTTTCTCGAATCCGGCGCCGTCATGGGCCGCAAAGTGGCCAATGCCGGCTTTCTCGACGCCCTCGTGCGCGCCGATCCCTTCGACGCCTACCACTTCTTCATGCTCTCGCCGCGCGAGCGCGACGCGCAGCGCGAGCTGCTCGCGGCGCGTTATCCCGAGGCTGCCGGCCGCGGGAAATTCAAAATCTTGACACGGCTCGACCTGCCCGAAGCCCTGGCCGCCACGGACTACGCCGTGTTCCACCTTTCGGACTGCATCACGTCCCAGCCGCGCCTGGTCGCCGCGCGAAACGCCCTGGCGCGAAACATCTTTCCCGTAACCGGCACCACACATTCCCTGAGCTACGCCGCCTACGGCCGGGAGTTCCTCGCCCACCTCTGGCCCGGGACCACAGGCCGCGACGCCATCGTCGCCACCTCGCGCGCCGGGGAGACGGTGGTGTCGCGCATCTTCGAGGGGCTGCGCCGGGGCTACGGCCTCTCCCCGGAGGCCTATCCGGCCCCGGCGATCGAGCGCATCCCCCTGGGCGTCGAGCCCGGGGACTGGCGCGCCTTCTGCGGCCAGGAGCGGGAGGCGGCCCGGGCCGCGTGCGGCATTCCCGGCGACACGGTCGCGCTGCTCGTTTTCGGGCGCATTTCCCACAGCTCCAAGATGGACCCGCTGCCGCTTTTGCGCGCCGTGCAGCGCCTGGCCGCAGACGGCGTCGCGCCCGCCTCCCTGTGTCTCGTCATGGCCGGCTGGGTCGACGACGACGGACAGGCGTTCCTCGAGACGCTGCGCGCCCTTGCCGCCAATGTCGGCCTGCCCCTGGCGCTGGTTGCGCGGCCGGACGACGCCCGCAAGCGCCAGCTCTTCGGCGCGGCCGACATCTTCGTCTCCCTGGCGGACAATCCCCAGGAGACCTTCGGCCTTACGCTTCTCGAAGCCATGGCTGCGTCGCTTCCCGTCGTGGCCTCGGACTACGACGGCTAC
>DQED01000150.1 GCA_003525525.1 Desulfovibrio sp. | reverse complement strand
TCGACATCCACACCGTGGGCGCGGGCGGCGGTTCGCTGGTCTCCCTGGACGCCGGCGGGGCGCTGCTCGTCGGGCCGCAAAGCGCCGGGGCCGATCCCGGCCCGGCTTGCTACGGCAAGGGCGAGGGGCTGACGGTCACCGACGCCAACCTGTTCCTGGGCCGGCTTTCGCCCGAGCGGTTCCTGGGCGGCGGCATGAAGCTTTACCCCGAACGCCTGCCCGCGCTGTTCGAGGCTTTCGGCCAGACGGCCGGGCTTTCCGCCGTGGAGGCGGCCGAGGGCGTCGTGGCCGTGGCCGAGGCGGCCATGGAGCGGGCGATCCGGGTCATCTCCGTGGAGCGCGGCCACGATCCGGCCGATTTCGCGCTGCTTTCCTTCGGCGGGGCAGGGGGGCTGCATGCCGTGTCCCTTGCGCGGCTGCTCGGCGTGCGCAAGGTCGTGGTGCCGCGCCATCCCGGGCTTTTTTCCGCCCTGGGCATGCTCTATGCCGACGTGGTCCGGGATTTTTCCGAGACGGTCATGGTCGCATCCGACAAGACGGACATTTTCGAGCTGGCGGGGCTCTTCGGGCCGCTCGAGGAGAAGGTCCGCGAGGCCATGGCCGCGGAGGGCGTACCCGCGGCCAAGCTCGTGCTCGAGCGCCAGCTCGACATGCGCTATCGCGGCCAGTCCCACGAGATTCCCATCCGTTTCGTGGCCGACCCCTACACCGCGTTCCATTCGCGCCACGAGGCCATTTTCGGCTTCAAGAGCCCGCGCGAGGTGGTCGAGGTGGTGACGCTTCGCATCCGCGCCCGGGGCATCACCGAGAAGCCGCCGTTTGCCGAGGCCGGGCACTTCGTGGCCGCCGTCGCCGACGCGGCGAAGCTCGGCGAGAAGCCGCTCGTCTGGAAAACCCGCGAAATCGGGGCCATGTGGTACGACCGCGAGCACCTGCAGGCGGGCAACCGCATCGTCGGCCCGGCGCTCGTCGCCGAGACCTCGGCCACGACCTTCGTTCCGCCCAAGGCCGAGGCCGTCGTGGACGGGTTCGGCAATATCGTCATCGAGACCGGCGTGGAGTAGGCGGCAAGCGGCAAGCGGGAAGAAGAGAAGAGGGAAGAGAAAGATGCCTCCGGCGGCCGGGGGGCACGCCGCCGCAGGTCGCCGAGGCCGCGAGCCTCGATTACGCGGTGAAGGTCAAGCCGGGTTGCCGCATGGACGCGCAGGGCTTCCTGGAAGTGGAATACGCGGCCACGGGGTTCATGATGATCCGCCGCGAGGTGTTTGCGCGCCTCATGGACGCCTGCCCGGATTTGCACTATCGGTACAGTTGCGCCAATGAGGCCCCGGCGGACAATTACGCGTTTTTCGACACGTCCATCGACCCGGTTACGCGCGACTACCTGCCCGAGGACTACGCCTTCTGCAAACGCTGGCGCGACATCGGCGGCAAGGTGCGCGTGAGCGTGCCGGGAAAGTTCGCGCACCACGGGGGCAGGGCGTATGTTGGGGATTTTGCGGCGTACCTGATGCAACGTGGCGCAAAGCCGCAGCAATGACCAAACGGAACGAGTATGAACATCACGCCCATCACCCTGGAAGTCTTCAAGAACAAGTTCGCTTCCGTGGCCGAGGAAATGGGGTCGGCGCTGTGCCGGGCTGCGTATTCGCCCAACATCAAAGAGCGCCGCGACTTCTCCTGCGCCGTGTTCGACGCCGCCGGCGACATGGTCGCGCAGGCCGCGCACATCCCCGTGCACCTGGGCTCCATGCCGCTGTCCGTCGCCGCCGTGCTCGAAGCCATGGAACTCGCGCCGGGCGAGATGGCCATGCTCAACGACCCGTTTCGCGGCGGCACCCACCTGCCCGACATCACACTCGTCGCGCCGGTCTACGCCGGGGGCGACGCGCCGCTATTTTACGTCGCCAGCCGCGCCCACCACGCCGACGTCGGCGGCATGGCCGCAGGTTCCATGCCACTATCCACCTCCATATTCCAGGAAGGGCTCGTCATACCGCCCGTCAAAATCGTCGCGGCCGGCGAAATCGTCCCCGACGTCATGAACCTCTTCCTCGCCAACGTGCGCACGCCCACCGAACGCCAGGGCGACTTCGCCGCCCAGATCATGGCCAACCGCGTCGGCGTCGCGCGCACGGAGGCCCTCGTCGCCGCCTACGGCCGCGAAGCCGTGACCGCCATGTCCGCCGCGCTCATGGACTACGCCGAGCGCCTCATGCGCGCCGCCATCGCCGCCATGCCCGAAGGCAGCTACGCGGCCGAGGACTTTCTGGACGACGACGGCGCGGGCAACGCCGACCTCGCCATACGCCTGACGCTGTCCCTCGCCGACGGCGAGGCCGAACTCGATTTCACCGACTCCGACCCGCAGACGGCCGGCTGCGTCAACGCCGTGCGCGCCATAGCCCTCTCCGCCGCGCTCTACGTGCTGCGCGCCCTGGCCGGCGGCAAGATGCCGACCAACGCCGGCTGCATGCGCCCCGTGACCGTGACCACCAAGGCCGGCACGCTCGTGGACGCGAAATTCCCGGCCGCAGTGGCCGGCGGCAACGTCGAAACCTCCCAGCGCATCGTGGACGTGATCCTGGCCGCGCTGGCCAAGGCGTTGCCCGAGCGCATACCGGCCGCCTCCCAGGGCACCATGAACAACGTGGCCATGGGCGGGTTCGATCCGCGCACGAAAAAGCCTTTCACCTACTACGAAACCCTGGCCGGCGGCGCGGGAGCAGACAGGGACGGCGACGGCCAGAGCGCCGTGCACTCCCACATGACCAACACCCGCAACACGCCCGTCGAGGCACTGGAATACGCCTATCCGTTGCGTGTGACGCGCTATGCCGTGCGCCGGAACTCGGGCGGCCCGGGCGGGCACGTCGGCGGCGACGGGCTCGTGCGGGAAGTCGAGGCCCTGGCCTCCATGGAGGCGACCGTGCTCTCCGAGCGGCGGCTGCGCGGGCCGA
>DQED01000016.1:11890-27854 GCA_003525525.1 Desulfovibrio sp. | reverse complement strand
GCCATCGTGTCCAAGGACAAGATCCGCGCCAACCTGGGCGCCCTGCAGAACCGCCTTTCGAACACCATCTCCAACCTGCAGATCCAGGCCGAAAACCTCCAGGCCGCGGAATCCCAGATCTCCGACGTGGACGTGGCCACGGAAATGACCCAGTTCGTGCGCAAGCAGATCCTCACCCAGTCCGCGGTGGCCATGCTCTCCCAGGCCAACTCCCTGCCGAAGATGGCCATGCAGCTCATCGGCGGTTAATAAAGCCACGCGAGCCAAAACCAGAAGGCCGCCCGGGATGCCGGGCGGCCTTTTTTCGTCGGGGAACCAGAGGGTTACTGTCCGTTGCCGCAAGCGCGCAGAAACAGGCGTTGGGCCGGAAACATGTAGCGGCGTCCGTGCTGGACCACATAAAAATCGCGGCGCATGGCAAGGCCCTCGGTCGGGAGGATGGCGACGCCGCCGCGTTCCAGGTAATTTGCCGCGGCCATACGCGAGATGGCGGCCACGCCGAGACCGGCTTCCACGCATTCGAGAATGGCCACGGACGAATGCACCTGAAGCATGACGCGCAGATCTCGCACGTCGATATCGACCCGGGCCAAGGCCTGCTCAAGGGCAGCTTGCGTGCCCGAACCCGGCTCGCGCATGACCCAGGGCACGCCGAGGAGCCTGGCCTTGAGGTCCGCCGTCGCAGCGCCGGAAGCGGCCAGGGCGGCAGGCGCGATGAGCACCAGCTCGTCCTGGAGGATGGGCCGGGAGACGAGCTCGGCCTGGGACGCGGGCGCGCCGACGATGCCCACGTGCACGGTCCCTTCCGCCACCATGGCGATGATTTCGGACGTGTCTCCGCCGCGCACTTCGACGCGCACTTCAGGATAATTGCCGACAAAGCGGGCGACGAGCCTGGGGATGATGTATTGCGCGGGGATGGTGCTGCCGCCGATGATCAGCTCGCCGGCCACCCGCTTGGACAAGGCCAGGATGTCCGCCCTGGCGTGGTCGAGCTGACTGAAAATGGCGGTGCAGTAGCGGTAAAGCACGTTGCCGGCCTGGGTCGGCAGGATGGTGCGTCCCAGGCGGTCGAAGAGCTGGGTGCCGAGTTCTTCCTCCAGAGCCATGACATGGGCGCTGATGGTCGGCTGGGACAGCAGCATCTCTTCCCCTGCCTTGGAAAAGCTGCGCAGGTCGTAGACCTTGGCAAAGGCCTGAAGCCGCCGGATATCCATGGTAAAAATCTACTCCATAGATAAAAACTATATATCAGGTCAAAAAAAAGAGCGGAACCCTGGGGTTCCGCTCTGTGCATGCGCTCTATTCCTGGGGCGCGTCGGGCGTCGCCGGAGTCGCGGCCGGAGCTGCGGCTTCGGCCGTGGGAGCGACTTCCCCGGCCTGCTTGGTCAGCTCGATGACCGCCATGGCGGCGCAGTCGCCGGCGCGGGGCAGCCCCATCTTGACGACCCGTGTGTAGCCGCCGGGCTGGCCCTTGAAGCGGGGGGCGATCTCGTCGAAGAGGCGCGCCACCAGCTGGTGGTTCTCGAGGACCTTGTAGACCAGGCGACGGGCGTGGACGCTGTCGGTCTGGGCCAGGGTCACGAGGTGCTCGACGACGCCGCGCAGCTCTTTGGCCTTGTGCTCGGTGGTGCGGATGCGCTCGTGGATGAAAAGCGAGCGCGCCATATTGCGCAGCATCGCCTTCCGATGGGAGGCGTTCCTGCCAAACTTGCGTCCGGATTTCTTATGTCTCATCGGCCTGCTTCCTCTTCAGCCATTCCTGGTATTTTTGTTCGAAGTTCTCGATGCGCATGCCGAACTCGAGGCCCATGTCTTCCAGGACCCGGCGGATCTCCTCGAGGGATTTCTTGCCGAAGTTCTTGGTCTTGAGCATCTCGTTTTCGGTCTTCTGCATCAGCTCGCCAACGGTCTGGATGTTGGCGGATTTGAGGCAGTTGGTGGCGCGCACGGAGAGTTCGAGCTCGTCGATGCTCTTGAAAAGGCTCGGATTGAGCTCGATGTCGTCGCGGCGGCGCGCCTTGTCGGCCTCGGATTCCTTCTCATCGAAATTGATGAAGACCGTAAGCTGGTCCTTGAGGATCTTGGCGCTGTAGGAGATGGCGTCCTCGGGGCTCAAGGAACCGTCGGTGGCGACTTCGAGGACGAGCTTGTCGTAGTTGGTCATCTGGCCGACGCGGGCCTGTTCGATGGCGTAGGCCACCTTCTTGACCGGCGAGAAGCTGGAATCCAGGAGAATCAGCCCGATTTCGGCGTCCAGGCCCTCGTGCATGTCGGCGGTGACGTAGCCCTTGCCCATCCGGACCTCGAGCTCCATGCGCAGTTCCCGGTCATCGGACAGGGTGGCGATCAGGACGTCTTCGCTGAGGACGGTGACGTTCTGGTTGCCCTGGATGGCGCCGGCATACACCTCGCCCTTCTGGTTGGCCATAAGGGTGAGGCGCTGCGGTTCCTCGGTGGTCATGGCGAAGCGGACCTGCTTGAGGTTGAGGATGATTTCGGTCACATCCTCGATGACCCCCGGAATGGTCGAGAACTCGTGCTGCACGCCCTCGATGCGGGCGGCGACGATGGCAGCCCCCTGCAAGGAGGACAGCAGGGTCCGGCGCAACGCGTTGCCGAGCGTCGTGCCGAATCCGCGCTCCAGGGGCTCGCACACGAACCGGCCGACGGTATCGGTCGAGACGGCGTCGCGTTCGAGCTTTTCCGGCTTGACCAGTTCGGTCCAGTTGCGGGAGTTGATGAGCCTTTGGCCGTTGCGAATCAACATGGCGTCCCCTTATGCAAAGCGTACTTTGCCGATTACTTGGAGTAGAGCTCGACGATGAGCTGCTCGTTGATCGGGAACTGCACGTCCTCGCGGGTGGGCAGGGCATTGACCTTGCCCTTGAGCTTTTCGCCGTCGACCTCGAGCCAGGCGGGACAGCCGCGACGCGCGATGACCTGCTGGGCTTCGAGAATGATGGGGGACTGGCGGTTGCGCTCGCGAACTTCGATGACGTCTCCGACCTTGACCTGCATGGAGGGGATGGTCACGCGGCGGCCGTTAAGGGTGAAGATGCCGTGCCGCACGAGCTGGCGCGCCTGGTTGCGCGAGTTGGCGAACCCGAGGCGATAGATGACGTTGTCCATGCGGCGTTCGAGAAAGGAGAGCAGGTTTTCACCGGTGACGCCGGTCTTCATGTCGGCGCGCTGGAAGTAGGCGCGGAACTGCCCTTCCAGGATGCCGTACATGCGGCGTGTTTTCTGTTTTTCACGCAGCTGGATGGCGTAGTCGCTCATCTTTTTGCGGATGCGGCCGTGCTGGCCGGGAGCGTAGGGACGGCGTTCGTAGGCGCATTTGTCCGTGTAGCAACGGTCGCCCTTCAAAAACAGCTTGGCCCCTTCCCGGCGGCAAATCCGGCATTTCGCTTCTGTGTAACGTGCCAAGGTCGTTCCTCCTGAGTGCCGCGGGCCGTGGGCGTTTGGCGCCAGCGCAACGCGTCCCGCATGGTGTCCGTTTCGTCCTGTCGGGCGATGCGCGCCCCCGCGGCGAACCGAAAGTCAATCCAGGCCCGACGGCGGGCCTGGAGCAGTGCATACCATATGCCGGCGGTTTGACCGCCGGAAAAAACTCCCGCCCGATCAGACGCGGCGCCGTTTCGGAGGACGGCAGCCGTTGTGGGGGATGGGGGTGATGTCGCGGATGAAGCTGACCTTGAACCCCGCGTTGTGGATGGCGCGCATGGCGGCCTCGCGGCCGGAGCCGGGGCCCTTGACCAGGATGCCGACGGTGCGCATGCCGTTTTCCTGGGCCTTGCGGGCGGCGTTTTCCGCCGCGACCTGGGCGGCGAAGGGGGTGGACTTCCGCGAGCCCTTGAAACCCGCGCCGCCGGAGGTGGCCCAGCTGACCACGTTGCCCTTCTGGTCCGTGAAGGTCACGATGGTGTTGTTAAACGAGGCCTGGATATGGGCCACGCCCACGGGAATGTTCTTGCGTTCTTTTTTGCCGGTGCGGCGCGGTTTCGCCATCACGTGTCTCCACAAAGCCCTTTCGGGTCGATTTACCGTTTGGTGCCGGTTGCCTGTCGCGAAAAACAGACGTTATTTCTTCTTCTTGGCCATCACACCACGGCGCGGGCCCTTGCGGGTGCGCGAATTGGTGTGGGTACGCTGGCCGCGACAGGGCAGCCCCCGGCGGTGGCGCAGGCCGCGATAGCAGCCGATGTCCATGAGGCGCTTGATATTGGCGGTCACATCACGCCGCAAATCGCCTTCGACCTTGTGATTGGCCTCGATTTCCTTGCGGATGGTGTTGGTCTCTTCGGGGGTGAGGGTGTCGGAATTTTTCGTCCAATCCACGCCCGTCGCCTCGAGAATGTGAAGTGCCGTCGCCCGACCGATGCCGAAGATGTAGGTCAGGGCGATATCCATCCGTTTGTTTTTGGGCAGGTCGACTCCCGCGATTCTGGCCACGACGTTCCTCCGTTATCCCTGGCGCTGCTTGTGCCGGGGGTTCTCGCAGATCACCCGCACGATGCCGTGGCGACGGATGATTTTGCACTTGGGACAAAGTTTTTTCACCGAAGGTTTCACTTTCATGACGCTCTCCGTCTCCTGGCGACGAAAACAACCGATGCCGCGTGCGGTATCGGTCGCATCAATCGGGCAGGCTTAAAATCCGCGGACCGTTTTTGGTCACAGCCACCGTATGCTCGAAATGGGCGGACAGGCTGCGGTCCTTGGTCACGGCGGTCCAGTTGTCCGAAAGGACTTCGACATCGGGCCCGCCGGCCGTCACCATGGGTTCGATGGCCAACACCATTCCGGGCAGAAGCGGGACGCGCGGCGCGCCCTTGGGCTCGAAATTCGGGATTTCGGGCTTTTCATGGAGCTTACGCCCGATGCCGTGACCAACAAACCGTCTTACAACACTTAGCCCCTGGCCTTCAACATATTTTTGCACGGCTCGCGAAATGTCATAAAGGTCGTTGCCGGAAACCGCCTGTTCGATACCGGTTGCCAGGGATTCCTGCGTGACCTCGAGCAGTTTCGCTTTGTCCGCGTCCACCTGCCCCACCGGGACCGTGGTCGCCGAGTCGCCGTAGAATCCATCGTAGACCACGCCGAAGTCGAAGCTGACGATGTCGCCTTCGACCAGCACGCGATCCGAGGGGAAGCCGTGCACCACTTCCTCGTTGACCGAGCAGCACAGCGCGTACGGAAACCCGTACATACCCAGAAACGCGGGCTTCACCTTGAAATCGTCGCAACGTTTGCGCGCGATATCCTCAAAGAGCATGGTCTTGACGCCAGGCCGCACCGCCTCGCGCAGATCGTTCAGGATGACGGCCACGATGCGGCACGCTTTGCGCATGGCCGCGATTTCAAGGTCGTTTTTGAGGAAGATTCCCCTGACCTTTTTCAATTTCTACTGCCTGCCCTTGAGTCGCCCTTTCTGCATGAGACCTTCATACTGGCGGGAGATCAGATACGACTCGATCTGCGACATGAAGTCCATGGCCACGCCGACCACGATCAGAAGCGAAGTGCCGCCGAAATAGAAGGGCACGTTGAACTGCTGGATCATGACCATCGGCAGGACGCAGACGACCGAGATGTACATCGAACCCCAGAGCGTGATGCGGGCCAGGACCTTGTCGATGTACTCCTTGGTCTTGGCTCCGGGGCGGATGCCGGGGATGAAGCCGCCCTGCTTGCGGATGTTCTCCGCAATATCGGCCGGATCGAAGATGATGGCCGTGTAGAAGTAGCAGAAGAACACGATCAGCGCCACGAAGATCACGTTGTAGGTGACCGTTTGCGGGCTGAAAAAAGCCGCAATCTGCTTGAGCAGGGGCACGCTCGAGAATTCGCCGAGCGTGGCCGGGAACAGCAGGATCGAGGAGGCGAAGATCGGCGGAATGACGCCGGCCGTGTTCACGCGAAGCGGCAGATGCGTGGTCTGGCCGCCGTACATCTTCCGGCCCACCATGCGTTTTGCGTACTGGATGGGGATGCGCCGCTGCCCCCGTTCCATGAAGACGATGGCCACGAGCACCGCGACCATGAGCGCCACGATGAGGATCAGGACAAACAGCGAAAGTTCGCCCGCCTTGAGGAGATCCAGCGTGGACAGCACCGCGCGCGGCAGCCCGGCCACGATACCGGCGTAGATGATCATGGAGATGCCGTTGCCGATGCCCTTTTCCGTCATCTGTTCGCCGAGCCACATCAAAAAGACGGTGCCCGCGGTCAGGGTGAGGATGGTCATCAGCCGGAATCCCCAGCCGGCGGCGAGCACCACGGGCGCGCCCGTGGGACTGGCCATGCTCTCCAGGCCAACGGCGATGCCGAAGCCCTGGATGATGGTGATGAGCACCGTGCCGTAGCGGGTATACTGCGTGATCTTCTTGCGCCCGGCCGCGCCTTCCTCCTTCTGCATCTTCGCCAGCTCGGGACTGACCACGGTCAGCAGCTGGATGATGATGGAGGCGGAGATGTAGGGCATGATCCCCAGGGCGAAGATGGAAAGGTTGCGCAGCCCTCCGCCGGAAAACATGTCGAACAGACCAAACAGCGTGTTCTTGGCGCTTTCAAAGAAATCCGCCAAGGCGGCCGAATCCACGCCGGGCACGGGAACGTGCACGCCGATGCGATAGACGGCCACCAAAACGAAGGTCCAAAGGAGCTTCTTTTTCAGCTCCGGCAGACGGGCCAGATTCTCGACTCCGGTAAGGGCCACGGCAACTTCCGTTTATTCGGTAGGAGTTTCGGCGTCGGCGGCCTCGACCCCGAGGGTCACGGCCTTGCCGCCGGCGGCGGTGATCTTTTCCGCGGCCTTGGCGCTGAAGCGGTGCGCTTCGACGGTGACGGCGGCGGAAACCTCGCCCTGGCTCAGGATCTTCACCAGCGCGCCGGTCTGGGCCAGACCGCGGGCGTAGATGTCGTCCAGGCTGATGGCGTCCTTGCCCTCGAACGCGGCCAGCAGCCGGTCGAGATTCAGGGGCTGGTAGACCACCTTGAACTTGAAGTTCTTGAATCCGCGCTTGGGCAGGCGGCGGGCCAGAGGCATCTGGCCGCCTTCGAACCAGGGGCGCTCGGACACGCCGGCGCGCGCGTTCTGGCCCTTGTTGCCCTTGCCGGCGGTGCAGCCCTGGCCGGTGGCGCGGCCGCGGCCGATGCGCTTGCGGTTCTGGCGCTCTTCGGGGAAGGGATAGAGCTCGTGCAGCTTCATGACTCGGTCACCTCAACCAGGTGCTTGACCTTCTCGATCATGCCGACCACGGAGTCGCTCTTCTCGAGGGTGCGCGCCTGCCGGATTTTCTTGAGCCCAAGCGCAGCCAAGGTGGCGCGCTGCTTGGGCGTGTTGCCGAAACGGCTTTTGGCCAGGGTCACGGTAATGGTTGCCATGGCTGTATTCCTTATTTGCGCGGGGTGGCCAGGGCCTTGCCGCGCATGGCGCCGACGGCGTCGGCGCTGCGCAGCGACGCCAGGCCTTCCATGGTGGCGCGCAGGACGTTGTGCGGATTGTTGGTGCCGATGGCCTTGGTCAGGATGTCATGGACGCCGCAGGCTTCCATGATCGCACGGACCGGACCGCCGGCGATGATGCCGGTGCCCTTGGAAGCGGGCTTGAGCATGACGCGGCCGGCGCCGAACTGGCCGAGCACTTCGTAAGGCAGGGTGCCGTCGAGCAGGGGAATGCTGATCATGCCCTTGCGCGCCTGCTCCGTGGCCTTGCGGATGGCCTCGGGAACCTCGTTGGCCTTGCCCAGGCCGTAGCCCACAGATCCCTTGCCGTCGCCGACGACGACCAAGGCGCTGAAGCTGAACCGGCGGCCGCCCTTGACGACCTTGGCCACGCGGTTGAGGTACACGATCTTTTCGATCTGACCGAGGTCGGTCTGCTGGTCCATGCCGTCTTCCTTGCCGCGCTTATTAGAATTTGAGGCCGCCATCCCGCGCTCCGTCGGCCAGGGCTTTGATCCGGCCGTGATAGATGTAGCCGTTGCGGTCGAAAACAACGGCTTCGATATTGCGTTCCAGGGCCTTTTGGGCCAAGTCCTTGCCCACCTTGCCGGCGGCTTCCTTGTCGGCCTTCATGGCTTCGCCGCCCTTGCCCAGGGTAAGGCTCGACGACGACACCAGGGTCTGGCCGGTGATGTCGTCGATGACCTGGGCGTAGATGTGCCGGTTGGACCGGAACACGACCAGCCGGGGACGCTCGGCGGTGCCGGCCAGCTTCTTGCGGATGCGGACTTTCCGGCGCGCACGCGCCAGGGTCTTGGTCATCTTCATGGTGCGGTCCTATTTCTTGCCGCCGGACTTACCGGCCTTGCGACGAATGGTTTCGTTTTCGTACTTGATGCCCTTGCCTTTGAAGGGCTCGGGCGGACGCACGCGGCGGATGCGGGCGGCGGTTTCGCCGAGCAGCACCTTGTCGATGCCCGCGAGCGTCAGTTTGTTGCCTTCGACCTTGGCCTCGATGCCGGTCGGCAGCTTGAAGTCCACCGGGTGCGAGTAGCCGACGGCGAGCGTCACGGTATCCGTGGAAGCGGAGACCTTGTAGCCGACGCCGATGACTTCGAGGGTCTTGCTGAAGCCCTTGCTCACGCCCTCGACCAGATTGGCCAGGAGGGTGCGGCGCAGACCGTGCTGGGCCCGGGCCATGCGCGTGTCGTCCACGCGGGTCACAACAACCTTGCCGTCCTCGACCGCGTAGGCGATCTTGGGATGGGTGGGGGTGGACAGCTGGCCCTTGGGGCCTTTGACCGTCACCGCCTCGGGAGCCACCTCGACGGAGACGCCGGAGGGAAGCTCGATTACGCGTTTGCCTATCCTGGACATGACATCTTCTCCGCGACGTGTCGTCTTACCAGATTTCGCACAGAAGCTCGCCGCCAACGCCGAGCTCCCGGGCCTTGCCGCCTTCGAGGATGCCCCGAGAGGTGGACAGGATGCTGATGCCCAGGCCGTTTTGCACCTTGGGAATCTCGCCCGCCCCGACGTACACGCGCCGGCCGGGTTTGCTCACCCGTTTCAGTCCCGAGATAAGCGGCTTGCCGCCGTCATACTTCAGGTTGATGGACAGGGAGGCCTCGGCCACGGAAAAGTCGGCGATATAGCCTTCTTCCTTCAAAATGGCGGCGACGGAAGCCTTCAGTTTCGAGGTCGGAACAATGAGATCCGCGTGCAAGGCCCGGTGGGCGTTGCGAATGCGGGTCAGCATATCGGAAATGGGGTCGGTTACCGACATGGGTACCTTCTCCTTCGGCTACCAGCTGGACTTGCGCACGCCGGGCATTTCACCGGTCAGCGACATGTTACGGAAGCAAATGCGGCACACGCCGAACTTGCGCAAAAACGCCCTGGGACGACCGCAGATAGGACAGCGGTTATAGGCTCTGGTGGAAAACTTCGGCTTGCGGCTGGCTTTCACCATCAACGATTTGCGGGCCACGACCGTTCTCCTTACTTTTTAAACGGCATGCCGAGGAGGTCGAGAAACATCTTGCCCTCCTTGTCGGCGCAAGCCGTTGTGACGATGGTGACGTTCATGCCCTTGACGTGCTCGACGCGATCCACGTTGATTTCCGGGAAGATCGTATGCTCCCGGACGCCGAGGGTGAAATTGCCGCGGCCGTCGAACCCGCGATCAGGCACGCCGCGAAAATCGCGAACCCGAGGGAGGGCGAAATTAATCAGTTTGTCGAGGAAGTCCCACATCCGATCCCGGCGCAGCGTGACACGGCAACCCACCGGCATGCCTTCCCTGAGCTTGAACGCGGCAATGGACTTGCGGGCGCGCGTCACCACGGCCTTCTGTCCGGAAATGGCGGTCAGCTCGACTACGGCTTCCTCGATGAGCTTGTTGTTGTTGCTCGCTTCGCCCAAGCCCATGTTGAGCGAAATGAAGGAAAGCCGGGGGATTTGCATGCTGGAGGTGTACCCGAACGCCTTCTTCAGTTCCGGGGCTACCTTCTCGGCATAAATTTTTTCCAGGCGGGTCATACCGTTTCCTTTTCTCCTCACGCGATTTCGTGGTTGCACTTCTTGCAGAAGCGCACCTTCTTGCCGTCGGCGGATTCCTTGTAGCCGATCTTGGTCGGCTTGGCGCAGGCGTCGCAAAGGAGCGAGACGTTGGAGATGTCCAACGGCGCTTCCTTCTCGACGATGCCCCCGGGAACCTTTGCGTAGGGATTGGCCTTGGTGTGGCGCTTGACCATGTTCACCTTTTCCACCAGCACGGCGTTCTTCTTGGGCAGGATCTTCAGCACCTTGCCCACCTTGCCCTTGTCCTTGCCGGCGGTGACCATCACCTTGTCGTTCTTGCGGATGCGATACGTTTTCATGGGTTCCTCGATGTCGCTGCCGTGCGTCCTAAAGGACCTCGGGGGCCAGGGACACGATCTTCATGAAGTTTTTCTGGCGCAGCTCACGGGCCACGGGGCCGAAGATGCGGGTGCCCACGGGTTCGAGCTGCGCGGAAAGCAGCACGGCCGAATTGGAGTCGAACTTGATGTAGGACCCGTCAGGCCGCCCCACTTCCTTTTTCGTCCGCACGACGACGGCCTTCATCACCGCGCCCTTCTTCACCTTGGAATTGGGCAGGGCGTCCTTGACCGACACGACGATGATGTCGCCGACCGAAGCGTACCGGCGACGGGAGCCGCCGAGCACCTTGATGCAGCTGACTTTCTTCGCGCCGGAATTGTCGGCCACGTCGAGTTGGGTTTCAACCTGGATCATGACGTCGCTCCTAGACCGCTTTTTCCATGATTTTCACGAGGGCCCAGCGCTTGCGGGCGGACAGCGGACGGTGCTCGATGATGCTCACCGTATCGCCGATCCCGCAGTCGTTGTTCGGATCGTGAGCCATGAACTTTTTGCGGCGACGAATGTACTTCTTGTACAGCGGGTGCTGGACCAGGGTCTCGACCATGACCACGATGGTCTTGTCGGCCTTGTCGGACACCACCACGCCGGTCAACTGCCGGCGATTGCTCTTATGTTCTTCCATGGGGAACCCCGATTAGGCTTGGCGCTTCGTTTCGTTTTGCACCGTCAGGATGCGCGCGATGTCCTTGCGGACCTCGCGCAGACGGTGGGTCTTTTCCAGCTGTGCCGTGGCGTGCTGGAAACGCAGTTTGAAGAGTTCCTCGCGGGACTCGCCAAGCTTCTTGGCCAGGCCTTCGGCGTCGAGATCGCGCAGTTCGGCGGTCTTCATGACTAGATGCCCTCCTTGGCCACGATCTTGGTCTTGATGGGCAGCTTGTGCATGGCGCGGGTCAGCGCTTCCTTGGCCGTCTCCATATCGACGCCCTTGATCTCGTAGAGCACGCGGCCGGGCTTGACGGCGGCGAACCAGCCCACGGGAGCGCCCTTGCCCTTGCCCTGGCGGACTTCGGCGGGCTTTTCCGTCTTGACGCGGTCCGGGAAGATGCGGATCCAGACTTTGCCGCCGCGCTTGATGTGGCGCATGATGGCGACACGGGCGGCCTCGATCTGCTGGCTGGACAGCTTGCCATGCTCCATGGCCTTGATGCCCACTTCACCGAAATCGATGGAGGCGCCCCTGGTGGCCGGACCGCGCAGGCGGCCCTTCTGCATCTTGCGGAATTTGGTTTTCTTGGGAGCCAACATTACGCTTCCACCTCATGATCCAGAATCTCGCCTTTGAAAATCCAGACCTTCACGCCGATGACCCCGTAGGTGGTCTTGGCGATGGCGTAGCCGTAATCGATATCGGCGCGCAGGGTCTGCAGCGGCACGCGGCCGTCGCGGTACCATTCGGAGCGGGCGATTTCCGCTCCGGCCAAACGGCCGGCGCAGGAGACCTTGATGCCCTCGGCCCCGAATTTGCGGGACAGGCCGACCGTACGCTTCATGGCCCGGCGGAAGGCCACGCGGCGCTCCAGCTGCAGGGCGATGTTCTCGGCCACCAGCTGGGAGTCGATCTCGGGACGACGGATCTCGTTGACCTCGACCGTGAATTCGCGGCCGAAGCGCTGTTTGAGGTCGCCGCGCACCTTTTCGATCTCCGTGCCCTTGCGGCCGATGACGATGCCCGGCCGGGCGGTGTGGATGATCAGGCGGATCTTGCCGCCGGCGCGTTCGATCTCGATCTTGGAAATCCCGGCGTGGTACAGGCTCTTCTTGACGAACTTGCGAATCTTGTTGTCCTCGAAAACGAACGCGGGATAATCCTTTTTGGAAAACCAGCGGGACAGCCAATTCTTGTTGTACCCGAGCCGGAACCCGTAGGGATGTACTTTCTGGCCCATTGTGTCGCTCCTAGTTCTCGGCCACGACGACGGTGATATGGCTCGTGCGCTTGACGATCCTGAAGGCGCGACCCATGGAGCGCGTCATGATGCGCTTCCAGGTCGGCCCCGGATTGACGATCACCTGCTTGACCGTGAGGTTGTCGATGTCCACGCCCGAAATCTGCTCCGCGTTGGCGACGGCCGAGTGCAGCACTTTGCCGATGAGCTTGGCCGATTTTTTCGGCGTGAACTTCAGTATGTTCATGGCCTCCTCAACAGGGCGGCCAAGGATGTTGGCGGCGACGAGGCGGGCCTTTTGCGGCGACACGCGTATGAATTTGGCTCTGGCTTTGGCTTCCATGGCTTTATCCCGACCGGGAACGATCCCCGGCTACTTTTTCACTTTGCTTTTCTTGTCCGCGGCATGGCCGTGGAAGGTCCGCGTCGGAGCGAACTCGCCAAGCTTGTGGCCGACCATGTTTTCGGAAACGAACACCGGAATGAACTTCTTGCCGTTGTGCACGGCGAAGGTCAGCCCCACCATTTCGGGCAGGATCATGGACCGGCGCGACCAGGTCTTGATCACGCGGCGGTCCTTGTTCTCCACGGCGTAGGCGACCTTCTTCTCCAGGTGACCGTCGACAAACGGGCCTTTTTTCAGCGAACGTGGCATAAGCGTTTCCCCTTACTTTTGTCCGCGCCGTTTGACGATGAGCTTGGACGAGGGCTTTTTCTTGTTGCGGGTCTTGTAGCCCTTGGTCGGCTTGCCCCACGGGGTGACCGGATGGCGGCCGCCGGAGCTCTTGCCCTCGCCGCCGCCGAGCGGATGGTCGACGGGGTTCATGGCCACGCCGCGCACCTTGGGGCGGTTGCCGAGCCAGCGGTTGCGGCCGGCCTTGCCGATGGAGATGTTCTCGTGCATCACGTTGCCGACCTGGCCCACCGTGGCCAGGCAGCTGGCCAGGATGTTGCGCACCTCACCCGAAGGCAGGCGCAGCAGGGCGTACTTGCCCTCCTTGGCCACGAGCTGGGCGTAGGTGCCTGCGGCGCGGCAGATCTGGCCGCCCTTGCCCGGATGCATCTCGATGTTGTGCAGCAGCGTGCCGACCGGAATTTTTTTCAGCGGAAGGGCGTTGCCGGGCTTGATGTCGGCCCCGTCGCCTGCGGTGACCATATCGCCGACGGACATGCCAACCGGCGCCAAAATGTAACGTTTCTCACCATCGGCGTAATGCAAAAGCGCGATACGGGCGCTACGGTTGGGGTCATACTCCACGGAGAAGACCTTGGCCGGAACGTCGAACTTGTCGCGCTTGAAGTCGATGATGCGGTACAGGCGCTTGTTGCCGCCGCCCCGCCGCCGCGAGGTGATCCGGCCGTAGCAGTTGCGGCCGGAGGCGCGGGGAAGACCCTCGACGAGGGACTTCTCGGGCTCGGTCCGGGTGATCTCCTCGAAGGTGGAGACCGTCTGGAACCGGCGGCCGGCCGACGTGGGCTTGAGCTTGCGGATGGACATGACTAAACCCCTTCGAAGAACTCTATTTTATCACCCTGCGCCAGGGTCACGTAGGCTTTCTTGTAGCCCGGGATGCGTCCGGTCACCCGGCCCATGCGCGAGCGGGCAAGGGGACGACGACGCACGACGCGCACGCCGGCGACCTTCACCGAAAACGCCTTTTCCACGGCCTTGGCGATCTCGATCTTGTTCGCCTCGGGGTGGACGAAAAAAACCACCTGGTTGGCGGCTTCCTTCATCATCGTGGCCTTTTCGGAAACCAGGGGCCGCAGCAGTATGTTAGCGTACTCCATGACCGAGCCTCTCCTGGACCTTAAGCGCCGCGTCCTTGACCATGACCAGATGGTCGTGGCGCAGGACGTCATACACGTTGAGCATGTCTTCCCGGACCACTTTGATCCCGGGAATGTTCCTGGCGGAAAGCTCGAGATTGTTATCCGAAGCGGACAGAACAATCAAGGCTTTTTTCAATCCGAAATCGGAAGTCATCTTGACCATGTGCTTGGTCTTGACTTCCGGCACGGACAGGGTGTCCACGAGGACCAGCGAGGAGTCCACGAGTTTGGCCGAAAGGGCCATGCGCAGCGCCAGCTGGCGCACCTTGCGGTTGACCTTGAAGGTGTAGTCGCGCGGCTGCGGCCCGTGCACGACGGCGCCGCCGCGCCAGATGGGCGAGCGGTTGGAGCCGGCGCGGGCGCGGCCCGTGCCTTTCTGGCGCCACGGCTTCTTGCCGCCGCCGCTGACATAGGCCCGGGTCTTGACGCTGTGCGTGCCGGCGCGCTTGGCGGCGAGCTGGGCCCGCACCACCAGGTGCAGCAGTTCGGGCTGGACCTCGACTTCGAAGACCTCGGGCGCCAGATCGACGGAGCCGATCTCCTGGCGGGCCTGGTCATAAAGTTTCACGTTTGCCATTAGGTATACCCGTTACCCCTGCTTGCGCACCATGACCACGCAGTTGCGCGGTCCGGGCACCTGACCCTTGACCAGGATCAGGTTCTGTTCCGGGCGGACGTCGACGACCTCGATGCCCATGACGGTCACGGTGCGCGCGCCCATATGGCCGGCCATCCGTTTGCCCTTCATGACCTTGCCCGGCTCGGTGTTGTTACCGATGGAACCGCCGGAGCGGTGGGCTTTTTCCGTACCGTGGGTCTTTTTGAGGCCCGCGAAGTTCCAGCGCTTCATGACGCCGGCGAAGCCCTTGCCGATGGAGGTGCCCGTGACCTTGACGGTTTCGCCCGGGGCGAAGATGTCCACGGTCACGTCCATGCCCTGCTCGAAGGCGGAGGGCCCGTCCAGGCGGATTTCGCGCAGCACCCGGAAGTAGCCGCGAGCGGCCTTGTCCAGGTGGCCCTTGGCGGGCTTGTTGACCTTGCGCTCCGGGATCGTGTCGAACCCGAGCTGCATGGCGTTGTACCCGTCCTTCTCCATGGTCTTGACCTGGGTGACGGGACAGGGGCCGGCCTCGATGACCGTGACCGGGATGATCGATCCGTCGTCGCCGAAAATCCGGGTCATGCCCAGTTTCCGGCCAAGTATTCCAAGCGTGGCAGCCATGCCGACCTTCCCTTAGAGCTTGATTTCCACGTCGACGCCGGCGGGCAGGCTCAGCTTGCCGAGCGCGTCCACCGTCTGCTGCGTGGGCTCCATAATGTCCAGAAGCCGTTTGTGAACCCGCATCTCGAACTGTTCGCGGGACTTCTTGTCCACGTGAACGGAGCGGTTGACCGTGACCTTGTGGATGTTCGTGGGCAGCGGGATGGGCCCGGCCACGCCCGCGCCGGTGTTGCGCGCGGTGTCCACGATTTCGCCTACGGCCTTGTCCAGGATGCGGTAGTCGTAAGCCTTGAGTTTGATGCGAATACGATCGTTTTGCATGGAAACCATGATATTACTCCACGATTTCCGACACGACGCCGGCGCCGACGGTGCGGCCGCCTTCGCGGATGGCGAAGCGCAGGCCCTTTTCCATGGCGATGGGGGCGATCAGTTCCACGTTGAAGGTGGCATTGTCGCCGGGCATGACCATCTCGACGCCCTCGTCCAGGGTGACGACGCCCGTGATGTCGGTCGTGCGGAAGTAGAATTGGGGACGGTAGCCCGTGAAGAACGGCGTGTGACGGCCGCCCTCTTCCTTGTTCAGGACGTACACTTCGGCCTTGAACTTGCGGTGCGGCGTGATGGAACCGGGCTTGGCCAG
>DQED01000016.1:0-11831 GCA_003525525.1 Desulfovibrio sp. | reverse complement strand
TCCAGGATCTTGCGGAACATCTCGACGCCGGTGCAGGTGGTCTTGACCGTGTCCTTGATGCCGATGATCGCCACTTCGTCGCCCACGGTGATGACGCCGCGCTCGACGCGGCCGGTGACGACCGTGCCGCGGCCGGAGATCGAGAACACGTCCTCGATGGGCATCAGGAACGGCTTGTCGATGTCGCGCTTGGGCTCGGGGATGTAGGAGTCGCAGGCGTCGAGCAGCTCGAAGATCGGGGCCGCGTCGGGGCTGTTGACGTCGGCGGCCTCGAGGGCCTTGAGCGCCGAGCCCTTGATGACCGGGATGTCGTCGCCGGGGAAGCCGTACTTGGAGAGCAGCTCGCGAACTTCGAGCTCGACGAGCTCGAGCAGTTCCGGATCGTCGACCAGGTCGACCTTGTTCATGAACACGACCAGCTGCGGCACGCCGACCTGACGGGCGAGCAGGATGTGCTCACGGGTCTGGGGCATGGGGCCGTCCGTGGCGGCGACGACGAGGATGCCGCCGTCCATCTGGGCCGCGCCGGTGATCATGTTCTTGATGTAGTCGGCGTGGCCGGGGCAGTCGACGTGGGCGTAGTGACGCTTGTCGGTCTGGTACTCGACGTGGGCCGTGGCGATGGTGATGCCGCGCTCTTTTTCTTCCGGAGCCTTATCGATCTGGTCGAAGGGAATGTACTCGCCAAAGCCCTTCATGCTGGCCAGACGCGTGATGGCCGCGGTCAGCGTGGTCTTGCCGTGGTCGATGTGGCCGATGGTGCCGATGTTTACGTGCGGCTTGCTCCGCTCGAATTTCGCCTTGCCCATGTCGTCCCCCTGGAACTTTCCGCCTGCGCGGGTCGTTGTTGCTTCACCCTCGTCCGGGACTCCGGACGTTATTTCTTCTTCATGATCTCGTCGGCCAGCGCCGCCGGGACCTTCTCGTAATGGTCGAACTGCATGCTGAAGGTGGCCCGGCCCTGCGAACGCGAGCGCAGGTCCGTGGCGTAGCCGAACATGGAGGAGAGGGGCACGTGGGCGGTGATGATCTGTGCCCCGGCCCGGGAATCCATCTTGGCGATACGGCCGCGGCGGCCGTTGAGATCGCCCATGACGTCGCCCATGTACTCTTCCGGGGTGACCACTTCCACGGCCATGATGGGCTCAAGCAGCACAGGCCCGGCCTTGTGCACCGCTTCCTTGAAGCACTGGGAGGCGCAGATGAAAAACGCCTGCTCCGAGGAGTCGACCTCGTGGTAGGAACCGAACACCAGCTTGGCGCGGATGTCCACCAGCGGGAAGCCGGCGATGACGCCGCCCTTCATGGCGTTCTGGATGCCTTTGTCGACCGCCGGGATGTATTCCTTGGGAATGACGCCGCCGACGATCTCGTTGGCGAACTCGTAGCCGCCGTCTTCCTTGGGCTCGATCTCGAGCACCACGTGACCGTACTGGCCGCGGCCGCCGGTCTGCTTGACGTAGCGCAGATCGTGCTTGACCGCCTTGGTGATGGTCTCGCGGTAGGCGACCTGGGGCGCGCCCACGTTGGCGTTGACGCCGAATTCGCGCATGAGGCGGTCGACGATGATTTCCAGGTGCAGCTCGCCCATGCCCGCGATCAGCGTCTGGCCGGACTCTTCGTCGGACTTGACGCGGAAGGACGGGTCTTCCTTGGCGAGCTTGCCGAGCGCCTGGGACAGCGCGTCGCGGTCGGCCTTGGTCTTGGGCTCGATGGCGACCTCGATGACCGGCTCGGGGATGCTCAGCGACTCCAGGGCCACGGGACGGTTTTCAGCGCACAGCGTGTCGCCGGTGGAGGTGATCTTCATGCCCACGGCGGCCACGATGTCGCCGGCGTCGGCGTCTTTTATCTCTTCACGCTTGTTCGCGTGCATCTTGAGCAGGCGGCCGATGCGTTCCTTCTTGCCGGTGTTGGCGTTGAGCACGGTCATGCCGGACTCGATGCGGCCGGAGTAGATGCGCAGGAACGTCAGGTGGCCGATGAACGGATCGCTCATGAGCTTGAACGCCAGGGCGGCCAGCGGCAGCTTGGTATCGCACGGGCACTCGATGATCTTATCCTCGTGGTCGGGATCGTGGCCCTGCATCGCGGGGATGTCCACGGGCGAGGGCAGGAAATCGACCACGGCGTCGAGCAGGGGCTGCACGCCCTTGTTCTTGAAGGCGGAGCCGCACAGCACCGGGCAGATGGCCAGATTGATGGTGGCCTTGCGGATGCCGGCGATCAGCTCCTCGGCGGTGAGCTCCTCACCGCCAAGGTACTTCTCCATGAGCGTTTCGTCTTCCTCGGCGATGGACTCGACCATGTGCTGGTGCAGCTCTTCGTAGCGCTCCATCAGCTCGGCGGGGATGTCCTTGTAGACATACTCCTTGCCCATGGACTCGGTGTCGAAATAGACGGCCTTGCCCTGGATCATGTCCACGACGCCTTCGAAGTTCTCTTCGGAGCCGATGGGGATCTGCAGGGGCACGGGCTTGGCGCCCAGGCGGTCGCGAATCATGTCCACGCAACGGAAGAAGTCCGCGCCGATGCGGTCCATCTTGTTGACGAAGCTCATGCGCGGGACGCGGTAGCGTTCGGCCTGCCGCCAGACCGTTTCGGACTGGGGCTCGACGCCGGACACGGCGTCGAACACGGCGACCGCCCCGTCGAGGACACGCAGGGAACGTTCCACCTCGATGGTAAAATCCACGTGGCCGGGCGTGTCGATGATGTTGATCCGGTGATCGCGCCAGAAGCAGGTGGTGGCGGCGGAAGTGATGGTAATGCCGCGCTCCTGTTCCTGGACCATCCAGTCCATGGTGGCCTGGCCATCATGAACTTCGCCAATCTTGTGCGACACCCCGGTGTAAAAGAGAATACGTTCGGTGGTGGTCGTCTTCCCGGCATCGATGTGAGCCATGATGCCGATATTGCGTTGCCGCTCAATGGGTACAGTCTTAGACACGACGCTATCCTTGTGCGACTACCACCGGTAATGTGCAAACGCCTTGTTGGCGTCGGCCATGCGGTGCGTATCCTCTTTCTTTTTCACGGCGCCGCCGCGATTATGATAGGCGTCCAGCAGTTCGCCGGACAGCTTTTCCGCCATCCCTTTCTCGCCGCGGGAACGGGCGTTGCCGACCAGCCAGCGCAGGGCCAGGGTCAGCTGCCGCTCGGGCCGCACTTCCATGGGCACCTGGTAGGTGGCGCCGCCCACGCGACGGGGCTTGACTTCCATGTGCGGCTTGACGTTGGCGATGGCCTTTTCGAAGGCCTTCAAGGGATCTTCGCCGGACTTCTCGGCCAGCACGTCCACGGCCTTGTAGAAGATGCCCTCGGCGACGCCCTTCTTGCCGTCGTACATGAGCCGGTTGATGAACTTCATCACCAGATGGCTGCCGAACTTGGGATCGGGCAGCACCGAGCGCTTGGAAACGGGACCTTTACGCGGCATACGCGCTTTCTCCTTTGACCGGAATTACTTGGGCCGCTTGGCGCCGTACTTGGAACGGCCCTGGCGGCGATCGGACACGCCGGCGGTATCGAGCGTGCCGCGGATGATGTGGTAACGCACGCCGGGAAGGTCCTTGACGCGGCCGCCACGGATCATCACCACAGAGTGCTCCTGCAGGTTGTGGCCTTCGCCCGGAATGTACGAGGTCACCTCGATGCCGTTGGTCAGGCGCACGCGGGCGACCTTGCGCAGAGCCGAGTTCGGCTTTTTGGGCGTGGTGGTGTACACGCGGGTGCACACGCCCCGCCGCTGCGGGCAGGCCTGCAGGGCCGGCGTCTTACGGCGCTTGGCCACTTGAGCGCGTCCCTTGCTGATAAGTTGATTGATCGTGGGCATAGCCGTCTCCGTTCAAAAAAATCGTAGTGTATGGCAAAGACAGAGGCATATAGACCCATCGCCTGACCGTGTCAAGCGGCAATGGGACTGCCGGCAAAAAAACAGGCCCCCCCACCCTGTTCAGGCGGGAGGGCCAGACGTGTTACCCTAGTTTGCGGCGTTTGTCAGCCGCTTTTTGGGCTGCCCCGCTAGAAAGTGAAGCGGAAGCCGGCATGACCGCCCCAGCCGTCGAGGCCGTGGTTGTCGAAGCCGATGCGCTGGTAACGGCCGGCCAGCTCGAAGGAAACCGTCGGGCTGATGGCCACGGTGAAGCCGATGTCCACGGGCAGGGTCGGGTTGGAATAGTTGCCCTTGCCGCCGTTCTCCCAGAACGGGATGCGTTCGCTGGAGAAGATGCCGCCGATGCCGGTACCGATGAAAAAGGCGGCCTTGTCCGTGCGCACGGGATAGTAGCGGATCAGGGCGTTGGCGCCGAAGGCCCAGGGATTCTGGGAATAGCCGTCATGGGTGGCGACGTTGTACACGAAATTGCCGGCCGGGGTGTTGCGGTCGATCTTGCGCTGGTTGAACGAATAGGCCAGGGCTTCCAGTCCGATGGAAAGGCCGTCCATCACGAAATAGCCGCCGCTGGCGCCGAAGGTCAGATAGGAATCCACAGCCTTCTGACCCGTGCCGTAATAGCCGAATTCCGGCGTGACGTACACCGTTCCCGCCTCGCCGATGGCGAAGGAACGGGAGGGCAGCGCCGTCAGGCCGATAAAGGCCGCAAGCACCAGCACCATAATTTTTTGCAAACGCGCATTCATGGCCTTCCTCCTTGGATACAAGCACGTTAAGCGTTGCATTCCGTTGGCGAGACGCCTCGCCCCGGGGTCCCGGCAACAAGTCCTGTCGGGCCTTGCGCCGCTCGGGGAGCGTCTGGAGTAAGACATAAGTCGCCTTCGAAACTTGACCAGGGGGCGATCCGCATTTCCTCCCCGGGAACGTCGGACGCCCAGCCTCTTCATCTCTAGCGGTATTTAACAGAACGGTGACGGCAACGCAAGAAATCCTTGCCCGGCCGCCCGCCTTGCCCTTCGCGCGCCCTTTCGGTAACCCTTGTCCGGACCGGCGAAAGGGAGGGTACGATGGACGGCAAAAAGCCTTTCGGCGTCGACATGGACGAACTGCTGGCCGGCTACAAGGCCAAAATCGAAAGCGCCAGGAAGGAAGCCCGGGAGAAAGGCCCGGACTTCTTCGACCGCTGGACCGGCGAACTCGAACACATGCTCGAAAAATACGACAAGGCCCGCTACAAACTGACGCTCCTGNNGACGCCCTGGCCGAACTGCGCGAGGGCTTCGAGCACGCCCTCGGCGAGCTCAAGGACGCCGTCGGACGCGCGAAAGGCAAGTTCTGACGCCGCCCTTCCCAGTGTAGCGGCGGCGTTGCCGCGTCGCCGCGGACGCTTTCGCGCTCCCCCAGCGCGCCGCCGCAAGGCAAAAGGGCGGTCCCTGCGGACCGCCCTCCCCTTCCCGCCCGGTGCGCGACGCGCCGCGCGCCGCTTCACGCCTGGGCGGAGAATCCTCCGCTGCCGGAGTTTTTCCCGCTCGACGCAGACTGGGCGGCGCCGTACCGGTTGGCGGCGTACATGTCGAGATAATCCGAAAATCCCTTGCCCTTTTGCAACAGCGAGCCATAGCTCTGGCCCTTGGTCCTGGCGTCGAACGGCATCTCCTTGGTGCTCTGGTTGACGATCTTGCCGTTCTTGTCCGTCACGGTCGTCGTTTCCTGGATGCCTTCGGAGGTGAACGTCATGGTCACGGTAGTGATGTTGTCGCTTTTATCCGAAGACGAATCCGACCCGCCGGAAGCCTTGGAGGACGAGGGCGCGCCGCTTTTGCCGGACGCAGCGGCGCTTGTCGTTGCGCCCGTGGAGGCGGCCGTCTTCGCCGGTGGGGTGGCTGTCGAGGAGGAGGACACGAGCAAGCCATCGGCGTCGTAGCTCTCGCTTTCCGTCAACGAGCCGCCGTCCGGGCCGTTGCGTGTCATGGTCCGTGTGACGCTGCCGTTGGAGGCGGTCAGTTCCGTGCCGCTTTCGAGCACCGTGCCGTCGGACGCCGTCAGGGTGTCGGACACCAGAAAACCGGCGTCGGTGTTTTTGCCGGTGACGGTGCGGGTGGACGTCTTGCCTGAAGGATCGGTCGTGGCGATGGTGGTCGTAAAGGAGCCGTCGGCGTTGGCTGCGGTCTTTTCCGTGCGGACCTGTTTGCCGTCGGCGTCGGTCAGGGTGGCGGTGGTCGTGGTGGAGCCGTCGGCGTTGGTGGTGACGGTCTCGTTGCGGGTCAGGCCGCCGTTGTGCCCGCCGCCTTCGCCCGGCGCGCCTTCCATGGACGGCGAAGGGGGCATCTGCCCGTCCTCGCC
This sequence comes from Desulfovibrio sp., assembly GCA_003525525.1. Classification (GTDB taxonomy): domain Bacteria; phylum Desulfobacterota; class Desulfovibrionia; order Desulfovibrionales; family Desulfovibrionaceae; genus Solidesulfovibrio. The sequence continues at coordinate 5,593 of DQED01000016.1, read as the reverse complement.
CTGTTCGGAGGTGGTCAGGGTGCCGGTTTCCATATCGTAGGACAACGAACCTTTGCCGGCCAAAAGCGCGGTGAGAATGTCGTTGAAACTTCCGACGGAGCTCGACTTGGAGGACGAGGACCCGGAAGAAGTTGCCGACGTGTCGTCAGTGGCGTCGCTTCCCTGCGACAGGAGACCGAGTGCGGACGACTGGCTGGAAGTCGAGGACTTTTGCCCGTAACTGGCGAGCATCCGCTGGAGCCAGTAGTCGCTCGAGGACTGGCCTATGGACGATACGCTCATGTCCTTCTCTCCTTTGGGCGGGAAATTTTTGCCGGGCGTGGCATTCCCCGCCTGGAGAAAGGCAAATGGCGTGCCGGAAAAAGGCAGCCGCTGCCGACGCGACGGCCGGCAAGCGGTTACAAGCAAGGTGCGGGCCATAAGAAAAGTCCCGCTCCGGCGGCGGCCGGCGCGGGACTTTTTGCGCGTGCGAAACGACGGCGCTCAGCCGCCGAGGTAGGCCTTTTTCACTTCGGGATCGTTACGCAGTTCCTCGGCCGTGCCCGAGGTCTTGATCTCCCCTGTGTCGAGGACATAGCCGCGGTGGGCGAACGACAGGGCCACCTTGGCGTTCTGCTCGATCAACAGGACGGTGAGCCCCTGTTCGTTGAGCTTTTTGAGCGTGCGGAACATCTCGTACATGAGCAACGGCGCAAGTCCCATGCTCGGTTCGTCGAGCAGGATGAAGTCGCAGCCGGTCATGATCGCCCGGCCCACGGCCAGCATCTGCTGCTCGCCGCCGGAAAGCGACTCGCTGCGCTGCCTGCGCCGCTCGGACAGGCGCGGAAAAAGCGACAAGACCCGGTCGAGGTCGCGGGCCACGGCCTCCTCCCCGTCCTTGCGGGCGTAGGTGGCGAGCACGAGGTTCTCCATGACCGTGAGGTTGCCGAAAATGCGCCGGCCCTCGGGCGAGAGGTCCATGTGGAGCTTTCGCACCACGTCGTGGGGCTCCATGCCGAGGATCGATTGGCCTTCGTATTTGATGTCGCCCTCCACCACCTTGGGGGCTTCGGGGGGCGGCAGCCGCATGATGGAGAGCAGCGTCGTGGTCTTGCCCGCGCCGTTGGCGCCAATGAGCGCCACGATCTCCCCCCGGTCCACGTGGAAGGAAATGCCGTGCAGGGCCTCGATGTTGCCGTACTTGACCCGGAGGTTTTCAACGGAGAGCAGCATCAGATTGTATCGTCTCCCAGGTAGGCTTTGATGACTTCGGGGTTGTTCTGGATTTCCTCGGGCGTGCCCTCGGCGATGGTGGCCCCGAAATCGATGACCTTGATCCACGAACACAGGCTCATGACCACGTCCATCTGGTGCTCGATCATCCAGATGGCCAGGCCGAAATCCTTGTGGATGTCGCCGATCAGCTTGATCAGCCCTTCCACGTCGGAGGAGTTGAGGCCCGCGGCGGGCTCGTCGAGCATGAGCAGCGCCGGCTTGATGGACAGCGCCCGGGCGATTTCCACCAGGCGCTGCACGCCGTAGGGCAGGTTCTTCGGGAATTCGCCGGCGACTTCCCGCAGGCCCAGGCGCTCGAGCACGTTCATGGCGTGCTCCTCGATCTCGCGCTCGCGCTTCATGTAGCGCGGCGTGCGCAGGAAACAGTCGAGCAGGCCGTAGCCCAGGGCGTGGTACTGGGCGATGCGGATGTTGTCGAGCACCGTCATGTCGAACCACAGCCGGATGTTCTGGAAGGTGCGCGCGATGCCCCGGGCCGTCACGTCATGGGGCTTGAGGCCCTTGATGGAGCGGCCCTTGAAGAGGATTTCGCCGCGCGTGGGCTTGTAGAAGCCGCTGACGAGGTTGAAGACCGTGGTCTTGCCCGCGCCGTTGGGACCGATCAGGGCCGCGAGCTGCCCTTCCTCCAAGGCTACCGAAAACTCCGACACGGCGCACAGTCCGCCGAAGTACTGGGTCATGTCCTTCACGTCCAAAAGCGCCACGGCCTACCCCTTGAACTTGTAGAATTTGCGCAGCCCCGGGAACACGTCGGCCAGTTCCCGCCGCCCCATGATGCCCTCCGGCCTGAACTGCATGAGCAGCACGAGCAAAAGCGGAATCACCACCCATTTGACGATCTGCAAGGGGCGCAACGCCTCCATGAGCAGGGTGATGAGGATGGCCGAGAGCACCGAGCCCGAAAGCGAGCCCATGCCGCCGAGGTAGACCATGACCATCACTTCCGTCGATTTGAGGATGGTGAACGAACCCGGGTTCACGTAGCCGAGGATGTGGGCGAAAAGCCCGCCGGCAAGCCCGGCCAGGCCGCAGGAGACCATGAAGGCCACGAGTTTGACCCGGTCCGTGTCGACGCTCATGATCTCGGCCGCGATCTCGTCCTGGCTGATGGCGTCCACGCCCTTGCCGAAGGTCGAATAGATGAAGCGGCGGATGAGCCAGACGGAAAAGATCGTGCCGAGCACGACCCAGATCATGATCCAGGGCAGGTTGGCCGTATCGTTCATGGCGCGCATGACCGAGGACATGCCCATGAACCCCCTCGCCCCGCCGATGATGCCGATGTTCTCGATGGTGGACTTGACGATGTAGGCGGCGGCGATGGTGATGATGGCCAGGTAGTCGCCGCGGGTCTTGAACGACGGGATGGCGACGAGCAGGCCCACGAGCGAGGCGGCCAGGGCCCCGGCCAGAAGCACGAGCGGAAAGATCCACACGGCCAGGTGCGGCGAGAGCAGCGGGTCGCCGAAGGCGGCGGACTTGGCGAAGAGCGCCACGGACAGCACCGAGGACACGTAGGCGCCCACGGCCATGAATCCGGCATGGCCGCAGGAGAACTCGCCCATGTTGCCGTTGATGATGTTGAGGCTCGAGGAAAGGATGATGTTGACGCCCATGAACATGACCACCGACTGCCAGTAGATGTTCATGGCTCCGGTTTGCGAGGCCCAGACCAGCACGGCGAAGACGGCGGCCAGCAGGGCGGGAACGGACAGGCGCTTCATGATGCGGCTCCCTTGCTGGTCCTATATTTTGGTCCGCCTGGCCACGCCGAAAAGCCCGGTCGGCCGGATGGACAGGATGAGCAGCAGAATGGAAAAGGCGATCAGGTCGCGGAAGGTGGAAGGGAAAAAGGCCACCACCATGATCTCCACGAACCCGAGCAGAAATCCCCCGGCAAAGGCCCCGGCAATGGAGCCGATGCCGCCGACCACGGCCGCGATGAAGGCCTTCCAGCCGATCAGCGCCCCCATGTAGGGGTCGAGCACCGGGTAGGTCATGGCGAAAAAGAGGCCGGCCAGGCCCGCGAAGCCCGAACCGAGCACGAAGGTGAAGACGATGACCGTGTCCGCCGGAATGCCCATGAGCGGCACGGCGAAGCGGTCATAGGAGATGGCCCGCATGGCCATGCCGATCTTCGTGCGCGTGACGATGAAATGCAGCAGCAGAAAGGAAAGGATGGCCACGCCGATGACCATCATCTTGATGTTGGTCACGGTGACGCCGAAGACTTCGAACACCTTGGTGGGCACGAGTGTGGGGAAGCTTTTGCGGCTGGCCCCGAGCAGGGCGAGGTTGCCGTTTTCGAGGATCAGCCCGCACATCAGCGCCGTGATGACGACGTAGAGGCGGTTGACGCCCTTGCGCCGCAGCGGCCTGTAGGCCACGCGCTCGAGCGTCACGCCGACCACGGCGGTGAGGATCATGGTCAGCGGCACGGCGAGCGTGAGCACCAGCCAGCCGGGCATGCCGGGGATGGCCCCGTATTTGCCGAGCAGGAACGTGCACACGAAAAAGGCGATATAGGCCCCGACCATGAAGATGTCGCCGTGGGCGAAGTTGATCAGCAGCAGCACGCCGTAGACCAAACAGTAGCCAAGGGCGATCAACGAGTAAAAACTCCCCCACTGCAAGGCGTTGAGGAGATTTTGCAGAAGGCTTTGCAGCAACGGAGACCCCCTTGGCGCGATCTGTGTTTGGCGTTCGCAGCCCCGCCGCGCGGGCCCTGCGGACGATCGTTTCGAGGCGCTGCCGCCCCGGACGCCGCAAGGATGCGGCGTCCGGGGGGCGCGGCCGGCCGGCGCAAGGCCGGTCCGGGGCTACGGGCAGACGGACTTGTAGAAGGCGAACTTGCCGGCGTCGTCGATTTTCACCACCACGGCGCACTTGATCGGGTCATGGTCGCCCGTGGCCGGGTAGGACATGTTGCCGGTGATGCCCTCGAACTTCTTGATGCCGGCCATGGCCTTCATGAGGGCCTCGCGGTCCTTGGCCATGTCGCCGGTGATGGCGGGCATGGTCTGGATGGCGTCGAGCATCAGGTTGGCGCCGTCCCAGGTCAGGGCGGCGACGTCGTCGGGGGTCTTGTTGTAGAGCTTGGTGTACTCGTCGATGAATTCCTTGGTCTTGCCCTTGGCGCCGGCGGCGGCGTAGTGGGTGACGAAGAAGTAGCCCTTGCAGTCGTCGCCGCACAGGCCCATCAGGTCGCCGGAACCCCAGGAATCGCTGCCGAGCACGGGCTTGTTGAAGCCAAGCGACTTGGCCTGCTTCACGATCAGCGGCACTTCATTGTAGTACTGGGGCACGAACAGGACGTCCGCGCCGGACTTGGCGATGTTGGTCAGCTGGGCGGAGAAGTCCACGTCCTTGGTGGTGAAGGTCTCGAAGGCGACCACGGAACCGGGGCCGTTGATCTTTTCGAAGGCGGCCTTGAAGTCCTCGGCCAGGCCCTTGGGATAGTCGGAGGCGATGTCGTAGAGCACCGCGGCCTTTTTGGCCTTGAATTCCTCGGTGGCGAACTTGGCGGCCGTGGGGCCCTGGAAGGTGTCGAGGAAGCAGCCGCGGAAGACGAAGGGGCGGCCCTTGGTGGTGTTGGGGTTGGTGGACCAGGGGGCCATCATCGGGGTCTTGAGGTCATTGCTGGCCTCGGCGGCGGGCACGGCCTGCTTGCTGGACTGCGGGCCGACGATGCCGAGGACGTTGTCCTGGGTGATGAGCTTGCGCGCGGTGGACAGGGCGGATTCGGCCTTGGACTCGTTGTCCTCGTAGATGAATTCCACCTGGTACTTTTTGCCGCCGACTTCGATCCCGCCGGCGTCGTTGATCTTCTTCTTGAGCATCTCGGCGGCGTTTTTCGAAGATTCGCCGACGTCCGGGATGTCGCCGGTCATGGGGATGTTGAATCCCAGTTTGATGGTGTCCGCGGCGCGGGCCGGCGCGGCCATCCCGAGGACGAGCAACAAGGCAATGAGCCAGGACCTTTTCATGGACGCCTCCTGTTTACTGTCGATTTCAAGCACTTACAACCCAAGGCGAGTTCCTGTGCCAATACATGAACCCGGCTTCGATTGGAATCCCCCTCTCCCCCTCGATGACACATATTTGTGAAATTCCGGGAAAAAGACGCTCCTTTTCTCCGGAATGTCCGCATTCCCGCGCCGCGGGGGCGGGGAATGCGGCGCAATGGCGACAACCGCGTTACCGTGTAAAACACGCCGCCCCGCATTTCAAGGAAGGCGGCCGGCGGCCCCGGGGGGCCATGCCCCGGAAACACAGGCGGGACGGGGCCTCTCGGCTCGGGCTCGCCGGGCCGCAACTG
>DQED01000018.1 GCA_003525525.1 Desulfovibrio sp. | reverse complement strand
CAAGGCTCGGCTGCCCCAGGCCCGGCACCGGGGCCCACGCGAGCAGCAGCCAGTAGCCGAGCAGCGCCCCGGCCACGATGGCGACAAGCGTCCTGTCCGCGCGCACGCGCACGTGCAGCCAGGCCGCGACGGCGTAGACCACGGCGATGCGCTGCAGCACGCCGGGGATGCGCAGCGCGGCGACGCTCAGGCGCAGCCAGGCGTTTTCCCCAAGCCCCAGCAGGAAGAGCACGCACACCCGCTTAAGCGCCCGGGGCCAGAACCCGGGGGCGCGCCCGGAGGCCACGGCCTCCCTGTCCACGGCCAGGGCGACGCTTGCGCCGACGAGAAAAAGGAACAGCGGGAAGACGAGGTCCGCCACCGTTGCGCCATGCCAGGCGGCATGGCGCAACGGGGCGTAGACGTGGGCGGAGTCCCCGGGGTTGTTGGCCAGGATCATGCCGGCCACGGCCAAGCCGCGCAGGCAGTCCACCGAAGCCAGACGTTTGCCGATTCGCAACGCCGTGCGGGCCCCATCATGCATCGGCATCCTCCCAACGCGGGCAAACGAAACACGCTTCGCTTTCCGGCGGCAAGTTACACAAGTCTCACCTTCCCCGGATAGCAGCAACCCCGTCATCGGGCACGCCCCGGACATGACTTTCATGCCGCATCCTGATAGGCACGCCCGGTGTTGCACTTTCCACTGCAAGCGGGGGGTCATGGACAACTGGTTTGAGAACCATTTCCTGCATGCCGCCCGCATCATTCACGGATTTCTGGCCGAACGCATGGAGCTCGGGGGCGCGCGCATCCTTGATTTCGGCTGCGGCGACGGCATCACGGCCCTGGGGCTCACCCGGTTCGAGGTCGGCACGGTCGTCGGCGTGGACATCAACGCCTCCTTCCGCCACCTGCCGGGCCTGGCCGCGGCCAACTGCGACATGGACGCCCTGCCCGAAAACCTGTCCTTCGTACGCGTCGCGCCGGACTGCGCGTTGCCCTTTGCCGACGGCAGCTTCGACGCGGTCTATTCCTGGTCGGTGTTCGAGCACCTGCGCGACGTGGGGACCGCCCTGGCGGCCTTGCGCCGCGTGCTGCGCCCGGGCGGGCACTGCCTGATCCAGATCGACCCGCTCTATTACTCGCCGTTCGGCTCCCACCTGCAACGCCTCGTGCCCACGCCCTGGGGCCATCTGCTGGAGAGCGCGGCCGCGTTCGCAAGCCGCGCCCGGGAGGCCGCAGACGGGGCCAGGGAAGACGACAAGGGCGACCTGCTCTACGCGAAAAACGATTTCGCAGGTTTTAAAAAACACCTCGTCGAACAATTCCTGGACCTCAACCGCCTGACGGTACGCCAGTTGCTCTACTTCGTCCGGGCCTCGGGCCTGACCGTGCTGTCGGCGCTGCCGGTGCGGGTTTCGGGCGAATTCGTTCCGCCGCCGCAACTGGCTTGCGCCTACCCGGCCGACGATTTGCTGACGAGCACGATCTACCTGATGTTGCGCAATTGACACACGGGCATTTCGGCAAGACAGGCGACGATCATCCCCGGTACGCTCCCGCTCAACGTCGCACCCCGGCGCACTTTTTCCATACAAATTCAAAAATACACCATAAGATGCGAGAATTCCTTGCAACATATCTCATCATTCCCCGTTTGACCGCTTGAAATCCCAAAAATTACGCCAAGAATTCATTGCAAATGCAAGCATATCTTTTCTAATGCGGCATCGTGTTTTTTATTTTCCCAAAACACTTCCATGCAACGCCACACGAACCGCCAGATCCCCACATGCGCTTTTTTCTTTTTCCCGCAGCGTTGCTTGCACTCCCCCAAAGAGCGTTATATGCATCTGAAAAAGTTCCGTTCGAGGAGGGAACCCATGAAAAAGTGCATCGTTTTGGCTGCTGCGCTCGCGCTGGTCCTGTCCGCCGCCCCGGCTTTCGCCAAGGGCAAAAAGGTCGCCAAGAAGGCCCCCAAGGCCACCTGGGAATGCAACGTCGGCGGTACGACCTCCATGGTCGCCAGCGTCAACGAGTGCATGAAGATGGGCGGCATGGTCACCAACTACCCCGGCCCGGACAAGGCCGCCCCCGTCAAGAAGGGCAAGAAAGCCAAGAAAAAGTAGCTTTCCGGTTTTCGTGAGGGGAGAACGCCGCCGCCCGGCAGGTCCGGACGACGGCGTTTTTTGTTTGCGGACCTGGCACAGCCACACGGCCCGCAAACCATGGCGAAACGGCGTCCGCGCCCCGCGCGCGGCGCTTCCCGGCCGCCTCAGCCGCCGAGCGTGTCGATGAGCAGCATGATGTTGAGCGCGATCACCACCGCCGCGACCACGAGCAGCACGGCCGTGGTGAACGGCCGGTTGGCGTAGGGCCCCATGACCGCGCGGCGCGAGGTCAGCCCGATTTGCAGCAGGATGGTGATGGGCAGCTGGATCGAAAGCGCGATCTGCGACCAGATGAGGCCCTGCAGCGGATCGCCCACGAACAGGATGGCCACGGCCGCGCCGACCAGGGTGATGACCACGCCCAGGCGCGAATGGCTGTCGCGGATGTCGTAGGGCTCGCCGAAGATGCCCGCGAAGATGCTGCCCCCGGCCATGCCCGCCGTCACGGACGAGGCCACGCCGGCGAAAAGCAGGCTCACCGCGAACACCAGCCCCGCCGCCGGCCCGACCAGGGGCGAAAGCAGCGCCTTGGCCTGGTCCAGTTCCGCGACCGAGATGTGCTGGCTGAAAAAGGCCGCCGCCGCGAGCAGGATCATGGCGCTGTTGATGCAAAAGCCGATCAGCATGGAAAAAAGCGTGTCCAGGTATTCGTACTTGAGCTGGCGCTCGATCATCTCCGGCTTGTCCAGGTTCCACTGCCGGCTCTGGATCACCTCGGAGTGCAAGAAAAGGTTGTGCGGCATGACCACGGCCCCGAGCACGCTCATGACCACGGGCAGCGAGCCCTCGGGCAGGCGCGGCGTGACCCAGCCGGCCATGGCCTGGCCCCAATCGACGTGCACCAGGGACAGCTCGAAAACAAACGACAACCCAATGAGCGACACGAAGCCGATGATGTATTTTTCCAGCCTGCGGTAGGATTTCGAAAAAAGCATCCACAAGACCACGACCAGGGTCAGGCAGGTGCCGGCGGGAAGCGGCAGCCCGAACAGCATGCGCAGGGCGATGGCCCCGCCGAGCAGCTCGGCCAGGGCCGTGGACACCGCCGCCGCCACGGTCGTGCCGAGCGCCGTCGCCGCCACCGGGCGCGGCAGGTGCTTCATGGCCGCCTCGGACAGGCACAGCCCCGTGGCGATGCCGAGGTGCGCGGCGTTGTGCTGGAGCACGATCAGCATCACCGTGGAAAGCGACACCATCCACAGGAGCTTGTAGCCGAAATCCGACCCCGCGGCCACGTTGGAGGCCCAGTTGCCCGGGTCGATGAAACCCACCGTGACGAGCAGTCCCGGCCCCACGTACTTGAAGATCTCCAGGGCCGTCAGCCGGGGTTTCGCGTGGTCCCTGAACCGGACCATGTCTCCCACGGCCCGCGTCAGCCGCTTGAACGCTTCCATGCGAACCTCCTCCCGCTCCTGCCTTCGCACCCTGCCAGAACCGATGTGCGGCGGCAATATGCCGCCCGCCTTGACGGCAATGATTAGCATGTATATTTTCCGCTCGACAACTAAAACAAGGCGCCATCATGCACGCACCTTTTCCCTACGATCTCGACACCGCCGTGGGCTACGCCATCGGCCACACGGCGCACCGCCTCAAGATGGGGCTGCGCCGCGCGTTCACCTCGGCGGGACACGACGTCACCCCGGAGCAATGGGTGGTGCTCTACCGGCTCTACGAAAGCCAGGGGCTGACCCAGGTGGAGCTCGGCGAGCGCACGGTCAAGGACAAGACCAGCATCACCCGCATCCTGGACCGGCTGGAGAGCAAGGCCCTGGCCGAGCGCCGCCGCGATGCCCACGACCGCCGCAGCCAGCGCATTTTCCTGACCCCGGACGGCCGCGACCTGGTCGAACACCTCGTGCCCCTGGTGCGCGCCTACGCCGCCGAGGCCTTTGCCGACGTCCCCCCCGAGGACCGCGACCACCTGCGGCGCATCCTCGCCAACATCGAAACCCGCCTGGACGCCATGCCCGAACCAAAGGACCCCGCATGAAGCCGATCTTCCGTTCCAAGCACAAGCCCGAGGGCCCGCCGTCCAAACGCAAGCGCCTCGTGCTCGGCGTCGTGGCCGTGCTCGTCATCGTCAGCTTCGGCTACTACCTCTACGCCCGGGGGCTCGTGTCCACGGACGACGCCTTCATCGACGGCCGCGTCCATCCCATCACCCCGCGCGTGGCCGGCTACGTCAACGAGGTGCCCGTGACCGACAACCAGCTCGTGGCCAAGGGCGACGTGCTGGTCGTGCTCGACCCCACGGACTACGCCGTGGCCCTGGCCCAGGCCAAGGCCGACCTGGCCGCGGCCGAGGCCCAGCTCGCCGCCCAGGACCTCGGCGTGCCGTTGCAGCTGTCCCAGACCTCCTCCCGGGTCGATTCGGCCAGGGCCCAGCTCGAGGCGCAGCAGCGCGGCCTGGACCAGGCCGTCAAGGAACGCGACGCCGCGGACCAGCTCGTGGCGCAGATCCAGGCCCAGCTCGACCAGGACAAGCTCGACTATGCCCGCATCAGCCAGCTGCGGCACAAGGACGTGGTCTCCCAGTCCGACCTCGACAACATCGAGAACAAACGCCGGGGCCACGAGGCCGAACTGCGCGCGGCCCAGGCCAAAGCCGCCGCCGCCACGCGCGGCCTCGAATCCATCAAGGCCGACATCAAGCGCCTGGGGTCCCAGATCGACCTGGCCAGGACCGGCGAGGACCAGGCCGTCATCCAGGCCAAGGAAGCCGCGGCCCAGCAGGCCAGGGTCGAACTGGCCAGGGAAAAGGTCCGCCAGGCCGAGCTCAACCTGGGGTATACCCGCATCGTCGCGCCCGTGGCCGGCCACGTGACCAAGAAACAGATCGAGTCCGGCCGGCTGGTGTCCGCCGGCCAGTCGCTCATGACCATCGTGCCGCTCGACGCGGACGAATTGTGGGTCACGGCCAACTACAAGGAAACGCAGCTCAAAAACGTCCACCCCGGCCAGCGTGTGACCATGGAGGTGGACACCTACCCCGGCCGCGAGATCACGGGCAGGGTCGATTCCATCATGGCCGGCACGGGCGCGGTCTTCTCCCTGTTCCCCACGGAAAACGCCACGGGCAACTACGTAAAGATCGTGCAGCGCATTCCGGTCAAGATCGTCTTCGCCAAGGAAAACGGCGAACTGCCCAAACTGCGCCTGGGCATGAGCGTCATGCCCACCATCCACGCCGACTGATCCATGAGCGAACGCGCCCCCAACAAGTGGCTGATCACCCTGGCGGTGATGGTGCCCACGCTGATCGAGATCCTCGACACCTCCATCGCCAACGTGGCCCTGGGGCACATCCAGGGCAGCCTTTCCGCCGGCCAGGACGAGGTGACCTGGGTGCTCACCTCGTATCTCGTCTCCAACGCCATCGTCATCCCCATCAGCGGATTCCTGTCGAAGGTGTTCGGACGGCGCAACTACCTGCTGCTGTCGGTGGCGGTCTTCACCGTCGCCTCCATGCTCTGCGGGCTGGCGACGAGCCTTGGCATGCTGGTCTTCTTCCGCATCGTGCAGGGCATCGGCGGCGGCGGGCTGCAACCCATGTCCCAGGCCATCCTGCTCGAGGCCTACCCGCCCCGGGAGCGGGGGCTCGCCATGGCCATCTTCGCCATGGGCGCGGTGCTCGGCCCCATCCTCGGGCCGCTGCTCGGCGGCTACATCACGGACAACTATTCCTGGCGCTGGATCTTCAACATCAACGTGCCGGTGGGCATGCTCGCCATCGGCCTCATCTGGCTCTACATCAGGGACCCGGACTACCTGGAGCGGCGCAAGACTGGCGATTCCGTGGACTATGTCGGCCTGGCTTTTCTGAGCGTGGGCCTGGGCTGCCTGCAGATCGTGCTCGACAAGGGCCAGCAGGACGACTGGTTCAACAACGACTTCATCCTGGCCCTTTCCGTCATCGCCGTGATCTGCCTGACCGCCTTCCTCGTCTGGGAACTGCGGATCAAGGAACCCATCGTCGATCTGCGCGTCTTCAAGGACCGCAGTTTCGCCACGGGCAACATGGTCATGTTCTTCGGGTTCTTCGCCTTTTTCGGGGCCATCGTGCTTTTGCCGCTCTACCTGCAAAACCTCATGGGCTACACGGCGTTTCTTTCCGGCGTCGTGCTCGGCCCAGGCGGGCTCATCATGCTCGTCATCCTGCCCGCGGTCGGCAAGCTGACGCAAAAGATCGACGCCCGTTTCATCCTCTTCATCGGGCTCCTCGTCAGCGCCTATTCCCTGTTCAACATGGCCGGGTTCAGCCTGGGCATCGACCTCGGCACGGCGATCAACGCGCGCAACATCCAGGCCGTGGGCATCGCCTTTTTCTTCGTGCCGCTGTCCTACCTGACCATGGCCTACATCCCCAAGCAGGGCATGAACAACGCCTCGGCGGTGTTCAACCTGCTGCGCAACCTCGGCGGCTCCTTCGGCGTGGCCTTCGTCACCACGCTGCTCGCCCGCCGGGCGCAGTTCCACCAGGCGCGCCTGATCGAGAACCTCACCCCCTACGACCTGACCTACCAGACGACCTACGCACAGATCAAAAGCTACCTCGAAGCCAAGTTCCTGGGCGTCCACGACGCGGCGCAGATGGCCTCGGCCGCCATGTACAAGCTCCTGCTCCAGCAGGCCAACGCCATGGCCTTTTGCGACGTCTTCCACGCCCAGGGCCTGATGTTCCTCGGACTCGCCGTGCTCATGTGGATCATGAAGAAGCCGCCCATGGGCTCCAAGACGCCCGAGGGCACGCACTAACTGACGCTATTTCGTCGAAACGACGCCAGGCCGCACGCCCGGTTTTCGAAACGCCGCCTGACGGCTGGAGGCCAAATGGACAAGAAGCTTGTCTGCCCATGCGGATTAACCTGCTGCGATTGCATGTTTTACAAGAAAGATATCTACGAAGCCGCAGCCAAACTGAAACAACTCCTTGTCGACTCGAAGTTGGATGTTTTTTTGACTTTGTGCAGCAATGAAAAAACGATCGACGCCATGAGAGCGCATCTGGAATCGGACAACGCCGCGGCGCACAGCAAGCTCTCCGACAGGCTTGGCCTCTTCAAGGACATGCCCGCATTCATGAAAGTCCTCGACGGCATCAGCAACATTCAATGCAAGACGACTTGCCGCGAGGCCGGCGGGTGCTCGACCGGCGGCGAGACGGCAAAATGCAAGGCTTTGAAATGCTTGGAATCAAAGAAATACGACGGATGCTGGCAGTGCGGCGAATTTGAGGACTGCGAGAAACTGCAATTCCTCAGGATGAGCTATGGACATGTCATCAATGAGAATTTGAACATCATCAAAGAGAAGGGCGCGGAAGAAGTCCCTTCGCGCGGCACGCAATACTACGCCTGGCAAAGAAAACTCTCCTGAGCGCTCCAGCCGGCGCGCCGCGCCTCCCGCTTGGCACGGCCTTGGCATCTGCTGTAGGCATGTGAGATGCGGGCCCTTGCCCGCCCCCGCAACCCAAGCCGTGCCAACCCGCAGGAGAAGCCCCATGAACGTATCGCGTCCCGCCGCCGTCCTGGCCCTGACCCTTGGCCTGTGCCTGACCCTGGCTGCCCCCGGCGAGGCGTTTCGCCGCAAAAGCACGGTCACCGGCCCCGGCGGCCGCAGCGCCACCAACGAGGCCACGACCGTGCGCACGCCCGGCGGCTACAGCCGCAGCGCCACGACCACGGGTCCCAACAACAACGCCGTCACCCGCAACTCCGCCGGACAGTACAACCCCGCCACCCGGACCTGGAGCAGCGGCAGCACCGCCACCGGCCCCGGC
>DQED01000423.1:611-2995 GCA_003525525.1 Desulfovibrio sp. | reverse complement strand
CGAGCCGGTCGGCCAGGGCGGCGAGGATGGGCAACAGCAGCATGACGCGGCCCATGGCCGAAGGCATGGCGAAGATCAGGCCCAGGCCGAAAAGCGACACGGCGACGACGGCGCGGGGAAAGGAGCGGCCGATGGCGGGGGCCAGCCGCGAGGCCAGCCTGCCGCCGAGCCCGGTGTGCTGGATGGCCAGCCCGATGACCGCGCCGGCCAGCACCAGCCAGGTCGCCGAGGAGGCGAAGCCCGCGAAGACCACGGCCGGTGGGGCCACCTTGCCGAGCATGCACAGGGAGAAAAAGACCAGTGCGGTCAGCCACTCCGGCAGCCAGCCCGTGGTCCAGAGCCCGATGCCGAGCGAGACGACGCCGGCGGCCTTGCCCAGTGTGCCAAGGCCCAGGGACGGCAGGAGCACGGCCGTGCCGGCGCAGACGATGGCGGCCAGGGCCACGCCCTGGCGCGGGCGGATGGCCAGGCCGCCGGCGTCCGGGGCCTTGCGAGCGGTTACGGCTTGGGACACGGCGCAGACACCTTTCGTGCTTCGAGGATCGTCTCGCTGTCGCTCAGGAACGCGTCGAGCAGGCGCATGCGGTAGGCGATGTCCTGCCGCCAGAAGGCCAGGCGTTCCCATCCGGCGTCGGTGAGGCGGTAGATTTTCCTGGCCGGCCCAGGGACGCTCGTATCCCAGGAGCCGGAAATATCACCTTGCGCTTCCAGGGCGTTCAAGGTCCGGTAGACCGCGCCCGTGTCCACGCCGGCCAGGGGCAGCAGTTCGTGCATGCGGGCGAAGAGCGCCGCGCCGTGCCCGGGCCCGTGCCCCAGGGCCAGCAGGAGAAAGGCGGGAAGATGGCGGTAGCCTTTGGTTTTTTCCGGCGGCATGGGAGTCCTCCTGGGTGTGTTGGAAACAGCTTACTGTAATTTACATCTAGATGTAAATTACATTTTTGAATTCCCCCCGAAGGGGGACGGCACGGGCAGGCCGCCATGGAGGCCGCTGCTGGCGACGCGTAAGCGGGCCGATGCGGGTGCAGGCCGCCCGGAACCGGCCTGCCGGGCGGCCTCGGGGCGCGGCGCGGCGGGAGGCGGCAAGGTGCGGATTGCGCAGCGCAGCGGGATATGCGACAGATGCAGGAAGCGGTATTTTCCGGGGCAGGATGCGCCTTTTGCGCGGCGATGCGCGCGTGTGGCAGGCCGGGGTCCCCGCAACGGAAGCGGAGGCTGTTGTGGTTCGTTGGGTATGGGCAATTTGACGGGGCGCGACGTCTCGTGCCGGCGGGTGAGCCATGAGATTCACGCAGGTCTGCATCACAGCCTTGTTGTGCCTCGTTTACGGACGCGGCGTCGCAGGGGCTGCCGATTTGAGTGCGCTTTTTAAGGAAAACGAAGGCTCCGTCGTCACGGTCCGGGCCGGGAAGAAAATCGGCACGGGTTTCTACGTCACGCCGGATTTCATCGTGACCAACCTGCACGTGCTGCGCGGCAGCGCCTCCGTCGGCTATTTCAAGAACTACGCGGACGGCGAAACGCCGGTCAAATACGTGGTCGGCGTGGACACCGAGAACGACCTTGCGCTCCTGCTGGCGCCGACGCCGGGAAAACCGGTCAAGATAGGAGCCCCGGCCGAGGTTTCGCCGGGCGCGGAGCTTTTTGCCATCGGTTCGCCCCGGGGCTACGAAAAGACCATCACCAGCGGTATGTTGAGCCAGCGGCGCAAGGACGGGATCATGCAGATTTCCATCGCGGTCTCGCCGGGTTCCAGCGGTTCGCCGGTTTTCACCATGCAGGGCGAGGTGGTCGGCGTGGTGGTGGCGCAGCGCAGGGACGCGCAAAACCTCAATTTCGCCATTCCCGCGGATCGGGTGTCGCTGTTGCTGCAAAAGTCGGGCGCTACGCCCAAGGCGCAGTACACGGAAATCGCGCACAGCGATTTCGCGCGCGATCCCGGCCCCCTCGAAGGCGGTCCGGGCGGTTCCCTCGAGGTCGATTTCGTGGGCATCGACACCTCCCTGCCGGGCTGCAAGAACTACTCCTCCACAATCTACGAGAATAGCACAACCAGCCTGGTCAAACTGTGCGTGTGCAACGACGTCGTGATGCTCACCAACAGGCTGTGCCAGTGCCACCCCTGCCGGCGCTGAGCGCCTCCGCGTCCGGCGCGCGTCGCACGTTGCCAAGCTTGTATCGAACCGGTACAAACGGCTTGCGGCTTCGGACCACAACCCGGCCGGCCCGCCGGCCATCGGGGGGGACGTGTTCGGCACCATCAAGCGCGCGCTGAAGGGGCTTTTTTCCGGTAAGGACGCCGAACTGCCCCAGGGCCTGACCGAGGAGCAGATCCAGGCGGAATTCAAGAAGCGCTACCACCAGTTCAAGCTGCTGCTCACGGCCAA
>DQED01000423.1:0-468 GCA_003525525.1 Desulfovibrio sp. | reverse complement strand
CGCATCAAGGACATCCAGCGCCGTATCGGCGAATGCTGGCAGCATGCGGACCAGGATGCGAACTCCGCCCTGGTCGTGCCCCTGGACAGGGCCGGCCGGGACATGGCCGACCAGGTGGGCGGCAAGATGGCGGGGCTCGGCGAGATCGTGCGCCGCACGGGCCTGCCCGTGCCGCCGGGCTTCGCGGTCACGGCCCGGGCCTACCGCCGGCTGGTGGAGGAAAACGACCTCAAGGACGAGATCAACCGCCTGCTCCAGACGGCCGGTCCCGACGACCAGCGCAACCTGCTNNCAGATCCGCAACAAGATCACCGACGCCACGGTGCCGGCCGACGTGGAAAAGGCCATTCTCGACGCCTACGCGGCCCTGTGGGGGCCGTTCGGGCATCCCGTGCCCGTGTCGCTGCGCAGCTCGGCGCTCGGCGAGGACGAGGCCGGCCAGACTTTCGCCGGCCAGTTCTCCTCCAA
>DQED01000146.1 GCA_003525525.1 Desulfovibrio sp. | reverse complement strand
GAGCCTGCCCGCGCCGCCGCCCCCCGCGCCCACGCCCGCGCGCATGACCGCGCAGGGCAAGGAATACATCCCCATCAACGCCGGCGAACTCTTCGACATCGCCGCCAAAGGCCCTTCCCCGGCCTGGGACAAACCCTACGTCATGCGCGGCTTCGCCCGGCGCGACCCGGCCCTCGACGCTTCCGGCGAATTCGTCATCTTCCGCCTGGCCATCTGGTGCTGCTTCGCCGACAGCACGGCCATCGGCTTCAAGGTCAAGGTGCCGCCCGGCACGGCGCTCCCGGCCGACAAGAGCTGGCTCGTGGCCTACGGCCGCCTGACCGGCATGCCGCAGGACCAGCGCGGCGAATACGTCCTGCCCGGCATGGCCTTCTCCTCCGTCGCCCCGGGCGCGCTCTTCGCGGCCGAGCACATCGAGACCGCGCCCGTGCCGCCCGAGCAGGTCTACATGTACCAGTGGCGCAGCGAGGAGCCGTATGCGTACTAGCGCGGCGCGGCCCGGGACGCCCGGGAAGCACGACGCGCCCGCTCCCCTTTGCCGGGACAGACGCGGCGCTTGCGGTTTCGGGCAGGCATGGAGGGGGATGACTTCGCAGCGGATTTGGTGCAGGAAGGCACGTCGCAGCGCAGACGTTCCCCATCCGCCCTCCGGGAGGACGACACGGGACCTTATTGTCACGCAACTGCGACGACACGTGCGCAAGGATGCATTTCGAGGTTCGCAGGACGTTGCGCGCCGATCAAACGCCAACGGGTGCTTTCTTTTCAAGCTGGCCTGTGCGGAAAACCTCCCAGCGGAACGTGTCGGACAGTCGATGCGACCGTGACGGACTCCGGGCGCGCGCCACAACACGAAGATACGGAAAGCGATGACGACATCTTCCTCCTCCGCGGCGTTTGCCGACGCCCGCGACGATAAAATCCAGGAATTCTGGCAGGCCACGGCCGAGGACTACGACGCCTGGATCGCCAGCGACTTCGAGGACCAGTACGCGGTCAACTGGAAAATTCTGTCTCGATATGTCCACCCCGCGCACCGGGTCCTGGACGTCGGCTGCGGCCCGGGCAGCCTGAGCATCCGCCTTGCCCGGCAGTGCCGCGAGGTCTGCGGCGTGGACGTGACGCCCGAAATGATCCGCGTCGCGCAGGAGAAGCTGACGGACGCGGCGGAAAACGTCTCTTTCCACGAAGGGGACGCCTGCGCGCTGCCGTTTGAAAGCCACAGCTTCGACACCGTCATGAGCGTCAACGCCCTGCAGACCATGGACCAGCCGGATGCGGCCGTCGCGGAGATGCGCCGCGTGCTGCGGCCCGGCGGCGAACTGCTGCTGATCGCCTATTGCTACGGCGATTCGAGCCTCTTCGAGAACACCGCCCTCATGCAATGGGCCGCCAAGTACGGCGGCAACGTGCAGTGGCACAGCTTCACGTTCGAGCAACTTGCCGCCCTGCTCCCGGCCAAGGGGTTCGAGGTCGTCGAAGCGCAAAAGATATGGGAGGGCCCGGTCGTCGCCTTCCTTCGCGGGAGAGCGACCGCATCCTGACGCCGCCGCCGCGGCGATCCCGTCCCGTCATCCCCCTGAAGCGCGGCCGGAAGCGGCTCAGCCCTTTCCGGCCGCCGCAGGCGTCTTGCCCCCCTTCGCCTCCGCCCGCTCGTAGCGTGCACACCCCGCGCACCGTCCCTCCAGCTCCCGCATGATGCCGCACTGTTCCACGGGCGTCGCGCCGGTGCAGCATTGCCGCAGCGCGGCGAGCTGGTCGGACAGGGCCTGCAGCCGCGCGATGCGCTCGGCGATCCGGTCGATGTGGGCGTCGAGCAGGACGTTGACCTCGCCGCAGTCGCCGGCCGCGCCGTCCTTGAGGGCGGTAAGCGCCCGGATCTCGTCGAGGTTCATTTCCAGCGCCCGGCAGTTGCGGATGAACGTCAGGCGCGCGAGGTGGGAGGCGTCGTAGAGCCGGTAGTTGCCGCCCGTGCGGGCCGGCTCGGCGAGCAGGCCTTCCTTTTCGTAGTAGCGGACCGTGTCCGGTTTGCAGCCCGTGCGGCGGGCCAGTTCGCCGATGCGCATGGGGACCCTCCTTGCTAAAAAAGCGCTTGACCCTGGAGCAGCTCCAAGGTGTCT
This sequence comes from Desulfovibrio sp., assembly GCA_003525525.1. Lineage (GTDB taxonomy): Bacteria > Desulfobacterota > Desulfovibrionia > Desulfovibrionales > Desulfovibrionaceae > Solidesulfovibrio. Next base: position 411 of record DQED01000146.1, on the reverse strand, counting down.
CATGGGAACGTCGGACGCAAGGAGGTTTTGCATGTCCACGCACGATCACGGCCACAGCCATGGCCGTCCCCATACCCAGGAAGGGCCGCAGCCGTTTGCCGGCGGGGCCCCGTGTTGTTGCGGCGGCGCATGCCAGGCCGCGCCGCGCCCGGAAAAGGAGGACGGGCCGCCGCCGGCGTCCGCCAGAAGCGACGTCTTTCGCATCGAGGCCATGGACTGCCCCACCGAGGAGGCGATGCTCCGCAAGGCGCTCGGCGGCATGCCGGGCGTGGCCGGACTGCGCTTCAACCTGCTGTCCCGGGAGCTGACGGTGCACCACGACCTGCCGGACACGCTCGGCATCGTGGCGGCCATCGCGGCCCTCGGCATGGAGGCCGTGCCCGTGACGGCCGGGGGCGCGCCGCGCCCGGT
>DQED01000270.1:34907-35131 GCA_003525525.1 Desulfovibrio sp. | reverse complement strand
CGGATGAGCCCTTCCCCGCCGCGCGGGATGATGACGTCGATATACTGGTCGAGCTTGCACAGGGCGGCGACCGCGGCGCGGTCGGCGGTGGCGACGAGCTGGGCGGCGTCGGCGGGAAGCCCGGCGGCAGCCAGCGCCTCGCGCAACAGGTCCGCCAGGGCCATGTTGGAAGCGAGCGCCTCGGAGCCGCCTTTGAGGATCACGGCGTTGCCGGCCTTGAGGCA
>DQED01000270.1:26846-34845 GCA_003525525.1 Desulfovibrio sp. | reverse complement strand
ATGCGCCCGACGAGCAGGCCGTTCGGCCGGGGGCGCGCTTGCTCGATGGCTCCGACGGGATCGGGCAGGGCGATGATCTGGCGGCAGGCGTCGGCCATGGCGTCCATGACGGCAGGCGTGAGCGTCAGGCGGTCCAGGCGCGGGGCGTCCATGCCGGCGGCGCGGGCCGCGGCGAGATCCTTGGCGTTGGCGGCGAGCACCAGTTCGCGGCGGGAGACGAGCAAGTCGGCCAGGGCGGCGAGGAAGGCGTCCTTGGCCGCGCCGGAAGCGGCGGCAAGGGCGCGCGAGGCTTCCTTGGCCCGGACGGCCATCTGTTCCATGTCGGCGGCCACGCTCATGGGAAGGCTCCTTTTTGGCTGCGGCAAAAAGTGATTTTCTACCCGCCCTGCCCCGCAAAAGTCAATGCGCGGCCACGGCGGCGAGGACCACGCCGGTGACCCGTTTGCCCGAGCGCGTGGTCACGACGGGGGTGTCCGCGAAAGCCGTCTCGTAGCCGGCCATGGCGAGCAGCCGCGTCAGTTCGTCCAGGGTGAAATGGTGGGCCGTGTAGAGCACGCGGTCCCCTTCGCGCACGACGAAGCTGCCGCGCTCGCCGGTTTCGGCGATCCCGGCCTCGTAACGGGCCTTGTAGTACGGCAGATCCCAATTCTGGAGGAAATCGGCGACGCACAGCACGCGGCAACCCGCGCGCCTGGCCTCGCCGAGGACGCCGCGACGCGCCCCGGGCGTGGCCAGGGTGGTCAGCACGGCATGGAGGATGCCGGCATCGAACGCCCCGTCGCCGAACGGCAGGGCCGCGAGGTCGGCCCGGACCACGGGCAGGCCCTTTTCCCGGGCCCGCGTCAAGCTCGCCTTGTTGCGATCGACGCCCGCGACGCGAAAGCCTTGGGCAACAAGCTGCCCGAGCATCCGCCCCGGGCCGCAGCCCAGGTCGAGCACGCGATCTCCCGGTCGCAAGTACCCGGCAACCCGCGTATCCAGCTCCAAAGTTGAAGGGACGCTTGAACTATTATCCCAATACATCCTTCTCCCTCCGAGGAGGTTCAGGAGGGGGAGCGCCCCGTCCCCGCCTCCGACATTCTTCCAACTACGCCCCCGCCGCCGCGAAGGCGGCGTCCACGATCTCGCGGGCTTCGGTTTGCAGCGCCTGCAGGTGTTCGCGGCCGTTAAAGCTCTCGGCGTAGATTTTGTAGACGTCCTCGGTGCCCGAGGGGCGCGCGGCGAACCAGCCGTTTTCCGTGACCACCTTGAGCCCGCCGATGGGCGCGTCATTGCCCGGGGCGCGGGTGAGCTTGGCGGTGATGGCCTCGCCGGCGAGGGAGGTCGCCGCGACCATCTCGGGCGAGAGCCTGGACAGCGCGGCCTTTTGCGCCTTGCTCGCCGGCGCGTCCAGGCGTTCGTAGAGGGGCTCGCCGAAACGCGCGGTCAGCGCCGCGTAGTGTTCCGCCGGGTCCTTGCCGGTCTTGGCCGTGATCTCGCAGGCGAGCAGGTCCATGATGATGCCGTCCTTGTCCGTGGTCCAGACCGTGCCGTCCGTGCGCAGGTAGGACGCCCCGGCGCTCTCCTCGCCGCCGAAGCCGAAGGAACCGTCGAGGAGCCCCGGCACGAACCATTTGAACCCCACCGGCACCTCGCACAGCCTGCGGCCAAGGGACGCGGCCACGCGGTCGATCATGGCGCTCGAAACCACGGTCTTGCCCACGGCCGCGTCGGTGCGCCAGCCGGAACGCGTGGTGAAAAGATACTCGATGGCCACGGCGAGGTAGTTGTTGGGATTGAGCAGGCCCGCGCCCTTGGTGACGATGCCGTGGCGGTCGTAGTCCGGGTCGTTGCCGAAGGCGATGTCGTAGGAGGCCTTGTGCTCGATCAGCCGGGCCATGGCGTAGGGCGAGGAGCAGTCCATGCGGATCTTGCCGTCCTTGTCCACGGTCATGAAGGAGAATGTCGGGTCGACCACGTCGCTTATAAGCGAAAGATTCAGGCCGTAGCGTTCGGCCATGGGCTCCCAGAAGGCGATGCCCGAACCGCCCAGGGGATCGACGCCGATGCGGATGCCGGCATCGCGGATGGCGGCCATGTCCACCATGTTGCCGAGGTCCGCGACGTACGGCGCGACGTAGTCGTACTCCTCCACGCAATCCGCGCGCAGGGCGGAAGCGTAGGGCATGCGCCTGACGCCCGCGAGCTTTTTTTCCAGGTAGGCGTTGGCCATGTCCTGGACGACGCGGGTGACGTCGGTGTCGGCCGGGCCGCCCGAAGGCGGGTTGTACTTGAAGCCGCCGTCGGCCGGGGGATTGTGGGAGGGCGTGATGACGATGCCGTCGGCGCGCACATCCTTGTGGTCGCGGTTGAACGTCAGGATGGCGTGGGAGATCACGGGCGTCGGCGTATAACCCCGACCCGCCTGGATGCGCGTGGCCACGCCGTTGGCGGCGAGCACTTCCAGGGCGGAGATGAACGCCGGCTCGGACAGGGCGTGGGTGTCCATGCCGAGGAAAAGCGGCCCGGCGATGCCCTGCCCGGCGCGGTAGTCGCAGATGGCCTGCGTCGTGGCCAGGATGTGGGCCTCGTTGAAGGTGGCGTCGAAGGAACTGCCGCGATGGCCCGAGGTGCCGAAGGAGACGCGTTGCAGGGGATCGGCCGGATCGGGGGAAAGGGAATAGTACGCGGCGACGAGTCGGGGCACGTTGACGAGCAGGGACCGGGGCGCCGGCTTGCCGGCCAGGGGGCTTATGGCCATGGGGAGTCCTCCTTGGGAAGTGCCGGGAGCATAGTGGCCCAAAGGGGCGGCGGCGTCCACATCCGGCGACGGTTCGAGGGAAAACCGGGGCGCTTCGATGCGCGTCGACCGGCAGACCGGGCATTTGCCGGGCTTTTCCAGCCGGTCGCGCTTGGCGAAGACGTAGCCGCAGGCGAGGCAACGGGCGGCATGGACCCGCAGCGGGCGCGGCGTGCGCCGCAGGGAGCGGCGCAGGTGCCCGAGGGCTTCGAGCACGGCCTTCTCGCCGTAGCCGGCGAGGCTTGAAAGTTCCAGTGCGGCAAGCGGCGCGTCGCTTGCCGCGAGCAGGTCGGCCAGGGCGCGCGCGGGCGTCTTTTCGCGCCTGGGCGGAATGGGGGCTTGTTGACGAGGCATGGCAGGGGCCGGCAGGTCCGACCCTTACGCCAGATAGCGGCAGACGTCCTGGATCGTGGCGTAGAGCATGAGCGCCATGAGCGCCAGCCAGCCGCAGGCCGATACGGGAACGTAATAGCGGGCCAGCCCGGCGCGGCAGCGCACGAGGACGTCGCAGACGATTTTGCCGCCGTCGAGCGGCGGTAGGGGCAGCAGGTTGAAAACGGCGAGGCTCACCGAGATGGAGCCGCCGAGCACGGGCAGGCGCGAGGCGCTTGCCCCGACGAAGCGCCCGCCTTCGGCCACGATGCCGACCAGGCTCGAAAGCTCCTGCGTATGGTCGAAAAGACGCGAAATGGCGACCAGCATGGCCTGCGCCGTGCCGAGAGTCCAGGCAAGCGGCCTCCCGCAGTAGCCGGCCAGGGAATGCTCCCCGGGGCTGACGGCGTAGGCCACGGCGTAACAGCACAGGGCGAACAGGAGATTGGCGACGGGTCCGGCCAGGGAGAAAGCGATGCGACGCCACAACGGCAAAGCGAGATAGTCCTTCTCGCCGGCAAGCGCGAGCAGCACGTAGCCGCCGAAAGGCACGGCGGACAGGCAGCAGCGCGTGCCGCCCCACGTCCGGCTGCAAAGGACCGGCCCGAAGCCCAGGGAAAAACGCGCCACCGGCAGGCCCACGGCCTTGGCGGCCAGGAAATGCCCCAGTTCGTGGACGAGGATGACAAGGCCCAGGAGCAGCGCGACAGCGACGTACGTCATGGGAGCGCCTCGCAAACGGTCAACTAGATGAAATCCGGGTCCACCGCCGCCTTGCCGCCGGCCAGCATCACCTTGACGAAGCGCACCGAGCGTTCGTCCACGGGTACGATGGGAAAGCGTCCCCGGCAGGCGTCGCAGGCGATCATGGTCGGCTTGACCGGCGCCACCACGGGCACCTCGCGCCGGCAAAACGGACAGGGATACAAAAAAACCAGTTCCACGCCCACGGGCTTGGCCGGCGTCAGGGGCTTGCGCTGTTCGTTGCTCACGGCATTACTCCGCCACGAGGTTCGCGCCGGTCATGGCCGCCGGCACGGGCAGCCCGGCCAGGCGCAGGATGGTCGGCGCGATGTCGCCGAGCTTGCCCGGAACGAGCTTGGCGTTCTTGCGGGCGTCGTCCACGAGCACGAAGCGCACGGGATTGAGCGTGTGCGCGGTCATGGGGCCGCCGTCCGGCGCGATCATCTCCTCGGCGTTGCCGTGGTCGGCGGTGACGCACATGCGCCAGCCGGCCGAGAGAGCCGCCGCGGCGATGCGTCCGACGCAGGCGTCCACGGTCTCGACGGCGCTGATCGCCGCCGGCAGCACGCCGGTATGCCCGACCATGTCGCAGTTGGCGAGGTTGACCACGGCAAGGGCATGGCCCTTGGGCAGCGCGCCGAGAAAGGCCTCGGTCACGGCCCCGGCGCTCATCCCGGGCTTGAGGTCGTAGGTCGGCACGTCGCGCGGCGAGGGAATGAGGATGCGCTCCTCGCCGGGAAAGGGCTCCTCGCGCCCGCAGTTCATGAAATAGGTGACGTGGGCGTATTTCTCGGTCTCGGCCAGGCGCAGCTGCGTAAGGCCGGCCCGGGAATAGACCTCGCCCAGCACGTCGGAAACGGTCTCCGGGGCAAAGGCCACGGGCAGGCCGAAGGAGCCGTCGTATTCGGTCATGGTGGCGAAGCCCGAGAGCTTGGGGCGCACGTTTCGGGGAAAACCGTCGAAATCGTCGCGCGTGAGCGCCGCGGTCAGCTCCCGGGCGCGGTCGGCCCGGAAGTTGAAGAAAAAGACGGCGTCGCCGTCGCGAAGCTTCCCCTCGCCCCCGGCGAGCACCCGGGGCTTCACGAATTCGTCCGTCTGGCCCGCGGCGTAGGCCGCTTCCACGGCGGCCACGGGATCGCTGAAGGATTCGCCCGCCCCTTCGGTCAGGGCGGCGTAGGCCTCGGCCACGCGCTCGAAACGCTTGTCGCGGTCCATGGCGTAGAAGCGGCCGGTCAGCGAAACGATGCGGCCCGCGCCCAGTTCGCGCAGAAAGCTCTCCAGCGCGCCCACGTACCCCACCCCGCTCTGGGGCGACGTGTCGCGGCCGTCGAGAAAGGCATGGATGCACACGTCCTTCTGGCCCAGGGCGGCGAAGGCCGCGACCAGGGCTTTCAAATGATTGATGTGGCTGTGCACGCCGCCGTCTGAGACAAGGCCCATGAGGTGCACCCGGCCGCCGGCGGCAAGGGACGCCGCGGCGAGGTCGGCCAGGACCGGATTCGCGGCCAGCTTCCCCTCTTCCACGGCGATGTCGATGCGGGTCATGTCCTGGTAGACGACCCGGCCCGCGCCGATGTTCATGTGGCCGACCTCGGAGTTGCCCATGAAGCCGTCGGGCAGGCCCACGGACCGCCCCGAACAGGCGAGCGTCGTGCCCGGGTAGGCGGCAAGGAGCCTGTCCAGGTTCGGCGTCCTGGCCAGGGTCACGGCGTTGCCCGGCCCGGCCGGGGCCAGGCCCCAGCCGTCGAGAATAAGGAGCAAGGTGGGCGTCATGCGTCGCTCGGATCGGGTTCGGACGTCGCCGGGGCGGCGACCCGGGCCGGCAGCGCGATGCGCTCGCCTTCGGACCACAGGCCCTCGACGTTGTAGAAGGGGCGCAGGTCTTCCTGGAAGATGTGGACCATGACGTCGTTGAGGTCGAGGAGCACCCACTGGCCGTAGCGGTAGCCTTCCATGCCGAGATAGGAAAAGCCTTCCTCGCCGCAGCGCGCAAGCACGTGATCGGCCAGGGCCTTGGCCTGACGCAGGCTCACGGCCGAGGCCACGACCATGGCTTCGCACACGGGGTTGATGGCGGCCACGTCGAGGGCCAGGATGTCTTTTGCCTTTTTTTCGGCCAGCCAGCCGGCCACAATGACGGCCTTGTCCACGGGGGACAGATTCGCGTCGGATTTTTTCGAGGGCATCGTCTCTCCGGAAAATTTTTGCTTCCCTTCTTGGGAAGACGTCGGACCTCTATCCGATTTGGGGCCGGCCCGCAAACGCCGCCGTGGATCAAGCCGTTTTTTCCCGGTCCTCTCTTGACGCGGCGGCAGGCTTTCGGGCAGGAATCGCCTTTGGACGCGCCACGCCGTCACGGGAGGAAGCCGCATGATTTTCGATATGGACATCGAAACCCTGCCCCGGGAAGAGCTCGAGGCATTGCAACTCAAACGCCTCAAGTCGCTGTGCGAACGGGTGTACGCCAACGTCGCCTTCTACAGGAAGGCCTTCGACGAACGCGGCATCACTCCCGCCGACATCCGGAGCCTGTCCGACGTGCGCTACCTGCCCTTTACCGAGAAGCAGGACCTGCGCAACCACTACCCCTTCGGCCTGTTCGCCGTGCCCAAGGACAACGTCGTGCGCATCCACGCCTCCTCCGGCACCACGGGCAAAGCCACCGTCACCGGCTACACCCAGCGCGACGTCAGCAACTGGGCCACGATGATGGCCCGTTCCCTTACCGCAGCCGGGGCCTCGCGCCGCGACATCATCCACGTGGCCTACGGCTACGGGCTTTTCACCGGCGGCCTCGGCGCGCATTACGGGGCCGAGCGCCTGGGCGCGACCACGGTTCCGGTCTCGGGCGGCGGCACGCGGCGGCAGGCCATGCTGCTGCGCGACTTCGGGGCCACGGTCCTTTGCTGCACGCCGTCCTACAGCCTCGTGCTCTACGAGACGGCGCTCGAAGCCGGCATCGATTTCAAGGAATTGCCGCTCAGGATCGGCGTGTTCGGGGCCGAGCCCTGGACCGACGAGATGCGTCGCGACATCGAACTCAAGATGGGCATCAAGGCCATCGACATCTACGGCCTGTCCGAGGTCATGGGCCCGGGCGTCGGCATCGAGTGCGCCGAGGCCCAGCACGGGGCGCACCTCCAGGAAGACCATTTCCTGTGCGAGGTCATCGATCCCGAGACCCTGGAACCCGTCAAACCGGGTGAACCCGGCGAGCTGGTCATCACCACGCTGACCAAGGAAGCCCAGCCGATGATCCGCTACCGCACGCGCGACATCACCCGCCTGGTGACCACGCCGTGCAAATGCGGCCGCACCACGGCGCGCATGGTGCGCGTCCAGGGCAGAAGCGACGACATGCTCATCATCCGGGGCGTCAACGTGTTCCCGTCGCAGATCGAGAGCATCCTGCTCGAAACCGAAGGGCTCTCCCCCCACTACCAGCTCGTGGTGCAGCGCGAGGGCAATCTCGACACGCTCACCGTGCAGGTCGAAGTGGACGAGAAAATCTTCTCCGACGAAGTGCGCAAACTCCAGCGCCTGGAAGGCAAAATCCAGAAGAACATCAAGGAGTTCCTGGGCGTCACCGCCCTGGTCAAGCTGGTCGAGCCCCGGGCCATCCAGCGCTCCGAGGGCAAGGCCAAGCGCGTGCTCGACCTGCGCCACGCGTAATTGCGGCCCCTTGAAAAGATATGACATTCCCGTTTCGGGAAGCTAGGATCGCGCATCGAGAAAGAGGACGGGACACGAACGGTCCCAACGCCATTCGGAGGGAAACGCCATGAAAGCCGAACAGATTTCCATCTTCCTGGAAAACCGGGCCGGACGCCTGGAGGAAGTGACCCGCGTCCTGGCCGAGGCCGGCATCAGCATCCGCGCCCTGTCCCTGGCCGACACCTCGGATTTCGGCATCCTGCGCCTGATCGTCAGCGATCACGAAAAAGCCAAGGCGGCGCTCAAGGAGCACGGCTTCACCGTCGGACGCAACGCCGTGGTCGCCGTGGAGGTGCCCGACGTTCCGGGCGGCCTGCATTCCATCCTGAGCCTGCTGTGCGCCGGCGGCATCAACGTCGAATACATGTACGCCTTCGTGCACCAGTGCGA
>DQED01000270.1:25018-26722 GCA_003525525.1 Desulfovibrio sp. | reverse complement strand
CCCGCCGCGCCTTGCCCGGTCGCATCCCGGTCCCTTCGGGGATTGCCCTTCACGGCAGCCAGGCCGCCTCGCTCGCACCACGCATGCATACGCCTTTCCCCTTTTCTCCGGCCTATTGCCGCCGCCACCGGGCGCTTTGCCTGCTCCTTTTCGCGGCGACCCTGTATCTGGCCCTGGTCGCGCTCGACGCCTGCGTCTACGGCGTCCTGCCGCGGCTTGGCCTCTTTGGCGAAAAACACCGCGAGCTGCTCTATTCCTACGGCGTCTACGACCCGGCGACCAATCCGCGCTACCGGCCCTGGCTGCACGGCTACGTCAACGCGCCCGGCCTGCCGCCGCACCGGGGCACGGCCGACGACGCCTACCGCGCCTATGGCATGTACCTGCCCGACGCGCCGGCCGTGGACGTGTCCGGCACCGACGCCCTGGGCTGGTGGAACGACCGGATGCCCCGCGACGCGCGCACGCTTTTCATCGGCGATTCCTTCTGCTACGGCGCGGGTTCGGGCACGGCGCAGAGCATTCCCGCTCTTTATGAAAAACACACCGGCCAGCCCGTCTACGCCGCCTGTAAAAACGGCTACGGCCTGCCGCAGTACCGCGACATCCTGCGCCGCCTGACCGCGGACGCGCCGGCCGGATCACCCGGGCATTTCGCAGGCGACACGGTCATCGTCCTCGTCTACGTCGGCAACGACATGGCCGCCGACCTGTTCGTCTACCGCGGCAGGCTCGCCGAGGAACACCTGGGCATCGCCCGGCACTTCCGGCTCACCTCCCTTCGCCGTCTCTGCCGCTACCTGCGCGACGCCCTGCGCGGCGAAGGGATCGCCCTGGCCGCTGCGCCCGCGCCCGCCGTGGCCACCCACGGCTACTACCCGGTGCCGCTCACCGTGCCCACCGAGCGCGGCCTGCCGTTCGCCTTCCACCCCTTCTACCGCAGCTTTCTCGACACGGCCTGGTTCGGGCCGCCCGAGGAGCGCGACGTCCGCGCGGCCCTAAGCGACATGCGCCGGCTGGCGGAAGGGGCCGGACTGCATCTCTTCGTCGTGGTGCTGCCCACGGCCTTGCAGGTCCTTTATCCGCGCATCGACTGGAACGCCGTGCCCCGGCGCTCGGAATTCGCCATGAAAGCCGCCGACGCCGTGCGCAACCTCAACGCCCTGACCGCCACCCTGCTTGAACAGCTCAAGGAAACGGGCATCCCCCATTTGGACATGGAGCCCTTTTTCATGTCCTCGCCGGACGCCGGGCGTTTCTACTGGCCCACGGACACCCACCTGACCCCGCGCGGCAACGCGGCCGTGGCGCAGGCCATCGAGGTCGCGCTCTCCGGGGGGCATGCCGATTTTTCGACGCCCTCCCCGCCTGCGCCTTGACAACGCGCGCCCTTTCTGCGCTACGATGACGGGATAGCAACAAACGGCCGCGCGACGCACGCGTCACCCGGCCCGAAAGGTGGGGTATGGGGCGGCAAGGCCTGACGCGCCAGGAAGCGTTTTCCTACGAAATGGCCCAAGCGGGCGCGATGCGCGTGCCGGCCAGGATTTTTGGCTCGCCCGCGGCCGTCGCGGCCATGGAGGACGGCGTCTTCGACCAGTTGCGAAACGTCGCGTCGCTCCCCGGGGTCGCCAGCCCCGTGGTCGCCATGCCCGACGCCCATGCCGGCTACGGCTTTCCCATCGGCTGCGTGGCCGCCTTCGA
>DQED01000270.1:24393-24927 GCA_003525525.1 Desulfovibrio sp. | reverse complement strand
GCGAGGCCCTGGCCGACGCCCTGTTCGCCCTGGTGCCGGCGGGACTCGGCACGTCCGGCGCGCTGCGGCTTTCCGAAAAGGAGATGGACCGCATGCTCGCCGGGGGCGCGGCCTGGGCCGTGGAGCGGGGTTTCGGCGAAAAGGAAGACCTCGCGCGCATCGAGGACGGCGGCCGCCTGGCCGGAGCCGACCCGGACGCCGTCTCGCAAAAGGCCAAGGAACGCCAGCGCGACGCCCTGGGCACGCTCGGTTCGGGCAACCACTACCTCGAGGTCCAGTACGTGGACGAGGTCCGCGACGCCCGCGCGGCCACGGCCCTGGGGATTNNGGCGGCGCTCTCCATCCACTGCGGCTCCAGGGGTCTGGGCCACCAGACGGCCACGGAACATATCGCGGCCATGCTCGCCGCCGCGCCAGGGCACGGCCTTGTCCTGCCCGACCCCGAACTGGCCTGCGCCCCGGCGGACTGCGCCGAAGCCCGGCGGTATCTGGGGGCCATGCGCGCCGCGGCCAACTGCGCCCTGGCCGGCCGGC
>DQED01000270.1:18985-24350 GCA_003525525.1 Desulfovibrio sp. | reverse complement strand
GTTTTTTCCCCGGCACACGCCTGCGCCTGCTCTACGACGTCTCCCACAACCTGTGCCGGTCGGAACGCCATGCCGTGGACGGACGCGTCAAGACCCTGCTCGTGCACCGCAAAGGCGCGACCCGCGCCCTGGGGCCGCACCACCCCGACCTGCCGGCCGCCTTTCGCGGCGTGGGCCAGCCCGTGATCGTCGGCGGCAGCATGGGCACGGCGTCGGCGATCCTGACCGGCACGGACGCCGCGGAATCGCTTTCCTTTTCCTCGGCATGCCACGGGGCCGGCCGAGCCATGAGCCGCAAGCAGGCGCTCAAACGTTTCAACGGCCGCGGGGTGTTACAAGAACTCGCCGCCCGGGGCGTCAGCATCCGGGCCCACGACCTGCGCGGTCTGGGCGAGGAAGCGCCCGGTGCCTACAAGGACATCGAGGACGTGGTCGCCGCCGTCCACGCCCTGGGACTGGCCACGACAACCGCCAGGCTGCGCCCCCTGGCCTGCATCAAGGGATGACCGCACATGCTCACGCGCCTGATCCGTGAAACCGACGCCCTGGCCGCCCTCACCGGCGACGCCCTGCTCCTCGTGGACAACGACGGCATCATCGTGCACGCCACGAGCGAGGCCGGCATCCTCTTCGCCACGCCCCCCAACCAGTTGACGGGCACGGTTTGCGGCATTCCCCTGGCCGGCGCGGGGGAACCCGAAGTGCGCCTGGAGCAAAGCGGGCGCAGGGTCGCGCCCCGCTTCGAGCGCTTGAACGACCAGGGCCTGCCGCTCACCCGCGTGCTCCTGCGCGACGTCACCGTCCTGCGCGACGCCCAGGAAGAACTGGCCGCGGCCAGGAAATCCGCACTGGCCGGCGAACGCGCCAAAAGCCACTTCCTGGCCAACATCACCCACGAGATCCGCACGCCGATGATCGGCATCCTGGGCATGACCGAGCTGACGCTCGCCACGGAACTGACGGACAAGCAACGGGAATACCTGGAGATGGCCCGGCATTCGGCGACGTCGCTCCTGACCGTGCTCAACGACATCGTGGATTACGCCCGCATCGAGGTCGGGGCGCTGGAGCTGGCCAAGACCCCGTTCGGCCTGCGCGCGACCCTGGAAGAGGCGGTCAGCGTCTTCCGGCCCCTGGCGGTCAAAAAGGGCCTGGCCCTGGAATGCCGCCTCGTCGGCGACGTGCCGGAAACCCTCGTCGGCGACGCCAGCCGGCTGCGCCAGATCCTCATCAACCTGGTCGGCAACGCGGTCAAATTCACCGACTCCGGCAGCGTGATCCTGGCCGTTTCTGCAGCCGGGGGCCAGCACCCGCCGGACGCCGTGCGCCTGCGCTTCGCCGTGCGCGACACGGGCATCGGCATTCCCCGGGACAAGATCCGGGCAATTTTCGACAGCTTCACCCAGGCCGACGTCTCCCCGGCCCGCCGCTACCAGGGCGCGGGCCTGGGCCTTGCCATCGTGCGCCATCTCGTGGCCATGCAGGGCGGCACGTACGGCGTGGATAGCGAGGAAGGCCAGGGAAGCGTGTTCAGCTTCAGCCTCGCCTTCGCCCTGCCCTCCGCGCGCGCCGAGGCGCAAGGGCTTGCGGCCGCGGACGGGGAAGTCGCCAAGACGCGGCCCCTGACCGTGCTTCTGGCCGAAGACAATCCCATCAACCAGATCTACGCCCGGGAACTCCTGGAAACCGACGGCCACGAGGTGGTCACCGCCCATACCGGGCGCAGGGCGCTGGAAATGCTGCGCCGCCGCCATTTCGACGTGATCCTCATGGACATCCAGATGCCGGAGATGGACGGCCTGGAAGCCACACGGGCCATCCGGACCGACGAAAGCGGCGATTTCGACCCGGCCATCCCCATCGTGGCCCTGACGGCCCACGCCCTCAAGGGAGACCGGGAGACATTCCTGCACGCCGGCATGAACGAATACCTGAGCAAACCCGTCAGCCCCGAAGCGCTCGCCGCCGCCCTGGCCCGGGCCATGGGCGAAGCGGCGCCGGCGGAAGCGGACGCTTCGCCGTCCGGGAGCGCCCCCGCGCCCTGCGACGAAACGCCCGAAGTTCTCGTCTGGGCGGAACTGCTGACCAAGGCGCGCGGCAACACGGGCTTTCTCATGAAACTTTTTGCCGCGTTCGTGGCCGAACAGCCGGGCAACCTGGAGATCATCCGCGAGGCCCTGGCCCGCAGCGACCACGGCCAGCTGGCCTTTCTCGCCCACGCCCTCAAAGGGGCCGCCGCCACCATGTGCGCGCCGTTCCTGCGCCAGGCCTGCCTGGATCTGGAACGGGCGGCCAAGGAAAACGACGCGGCCCTGGAAGGGACGGCGTTCGAGGCCATGGAAACGGCCTTGCGCGAAGTGATGCAGGCCATGCGGGAACGCCTGGAGAACGACGCGACCGCCGGAACGCCCTGCGCGCGTTGACGCGCCCCACTCCATCACAACGGAAAAGGCGGCGCTGGTTTCTCTCCAGCGCCGCCTCTATTTTCTCCCCCCTTATGGGGTGATCCAGGAGAGGGGCCCCCGGCCCTCTCCTGGCCGCCGGAGGCGTCCTCCCAATCTACGCAAGCATATCGGCCATGGCGTAGAGCCTGCCGGCCGGTTGTTTTTTGATCCAGGCCGCCGCGCGCAGCGCTCCCTGAGCAAAGGTCTCGCGGTTGCCCACGCGGTGGGTCACCTCGATGCGCTCGCCCGGGCCGAAGAAGTAGACCGTGTGGTCGCCCACCACGTCGCCGCCGCGAAGCGCGGCCACGCCGATTTCTTCCTTGGTGCGCGGACCGATGATGCCGTCGCGGCCGTGGCGCTTGACCGCGTCGTAGTCCGCACCCCGGGCCGAGGCCAGGCACTGGCCGAGCTTGATGGCCGTGCCGCTCGGCGCATCGGCCTTTTTGTTGTGGTGGATTTCCATGACCTCGAGGTCGTAGGCCGGACCGAGCTTGCGCACGAGGTCCGGCAGGACCGTGAGCAGCACGTTCAAGCCCACGCTCATGTTGGGCGCGAAGAAGATCGGTGTCTTGGCCGCGGCCGCGCCCAGGGCGGCGATCTGGTCCGGGGAAAGGCCCGTGGTGCCGATGACAATGGGGTTGCCGGCCGCGGCGGCCGCGGCGGCGGAGGCCACGGAACTGGCCGGGGCCGTGAAGTCGATGACCACCGCGCCCGGGCATTTGGCCAGCACCGTGGGCAGGTCGTCGCCGACGACGCACTCGAGCCCCGCAAGCCCGTCCGTGCAGCCGCTGCGCTCCAGCGCGCCGGCCAGGCGATACTGTTCCGGGTCGGCCTTGGCCAGCCGGATCAAGGTCGCGCCCATGCGCCCCAAGGCGCCCATGACGACCACATCGCATACGCTCATGTTCGCGCTCCCTGTGTCGTAAAAGTGTTTGCGCCCGCTGCCTGTCAGCAGATGCGGGGCAGCTGCTCGCCCTCGAGCATGCCCAGAAGCCGCTTGCCGCCAAGAGGCGTGACCAGGGCCACCTTGCCCGGATGGTCCGCGACCACCGTGCCGACGACCGCCGCGCCCGCGCCGAGCGGGTCGGCGCGCAAGGCCGCCAGGGCCGCATCCCCCGAGGCTTCGGGCACGATGCAGATGCACTTGCCTTCGTTGGCGAGGTACAGCGGATCGAGCCCGAGCACGGCGCAGCCGCCGGCCACGGCCGGGTCCACGGGAATGGCCTCCTCGATCAGCTCGATACCCACCCCGGACTGTCCGGCGATCTCGTTGATGGTGGTGGCGAGCCCGCCCCGGGTCGGGTCGCGCAGCACGTGCACGTCCGGCACGGCGGCAAGCAGCCTTGCCACGAGGCCGCCGAGGGCCGCGCTGTCGCTGACGACCGGGGACTCGAAGGAAAGCCCCTGGCGCGTGGAGAGGATGGCCAGGCCATGGTCGCCCATGGAGCCGCTGACGAGCACCACGTCGCCCACGGCCGCCCGGTGCCCGGCCGGCGCGGGATCGGCCATGATCTCGCCCAGGCCCGTGGTGTTGATGAAGATCTTGTCCGCCGCGCCCCGGGGCACGACCTTGGTGTCGCCGGCGACGATGCGCACCCCGGCCTTGCGCGCCGCCTCGCCCATGGAGGCGACCACGCGCTCGAGGTCCGCCATGGGCAGCCCCTCTTCCAGGATGAAGCCGCAGGTGAGGTAGAGCGGGCGCGCGCCCATCATGGCCACGTCGTTGACCGTGCCGTGCACGGCCAGGGAACCGATGTCCCCGCCCGGAAAGAAGATGGGGTCCACGACGAAACTGTCCGTGCTCATGGCCACCTGGCCGCCAAGCGAAAGCACGGCGGCGTCGTCCATGCGCGCCAGGATTTCGTTGCCGAGGTGGCGGAAGAAGAGGTCGTTGACGAAGCGGTGGGAAGCCCGGCCGCCGCTGCCGTAGTCGAGAAGCACCTTGTCCATGCTGCGAAATCCTTTGGGGTAAAAGGCGCGGCCGGTGCACGCCCTGTGGCGTCCGCCGGAATTCCAGCGACGGCGCGCCCGCAGGTCGGTGCGCCCGTCCCATGCCGGAGTCCCGTTATAGGGTCAATCGCGGATTGTTTCCAGAGGGTATGCCCCGGGGAACGCACTCAGTTCGCACAGGCCCGCACCACTTCCTGGGCGATGTGGCCAAGCGACATGACCTTGTCCACGCCGCCGAGCTTGATGGCCTCCTGGGGCATGCCGAAAACCACGCAGGAAGCCTCGTCCTGGGCGATGGTGTAGGCCCCGGTCTCGTGCATCTCCTGCATGCCGGCCGCGCCGTCGTCGCCCATGCCCGTCATGATGACGCCCACGGCGTTTTTGCCGGCGTAGCGGGCGGCGGAACGGAAGAGCACGTCCACGCTCGGCCGGTGGCGGCGCACCAGCGGACCGTCCTTGACCTCGACGAAATAGCGCGCGCCGCTGCGCTTGAGCAGCATGTGGCGGTTGCCCGGGGCAATGAGCGCCTGGCCGCGCAGGATCGTGTCGTTGTCCTGGGCCTCCTTGACGGTGATGCGGCAGATGCCGTCGAGACGCTTGGCAAAGGCGGCGGTGAACTGTTCGGGCATGTGCTGCACGATGACGATGCCCGGGCAGTTCTGCGGCATGGCTTCGAGGAATTCGCGCAGCGCCTCGGTGCCGCCCGTGGATGCGCCCACGGCCACGACCTTTTCCGTGGTCTGAAACATGGCCTTGCCCGTGGGGCCGGGCAGCACGGCGTCGGCCGAGAGCTTGGGCGCGACCTTGAGGGGCGCGATGGGCGCGAGTTTTTTCATCTTGGCCCGGGCCGCGGCCTTGACCGCATCCACCACCCGGATGCGCGACTCCTCCAGAAACTGGCGCGTGCCGAGCTTGGGCTTGAGGATGATGTCCACGGCCCCGTATTCCATGGCCCGAAGCGTGGTTTCCGA
>DQED01000270.1:0-18974 GCA_003525525.1 Desulfovibrio sp. | reverse complement strand
GTCATGATCTTGCGCAGAAAGGTCAGCCCGTCCATGCGCGGCATTTCGATATCGAGCGTAATCACATCCGGCGCTTCGATTTCCATGCGTTTGACCGCGGCGTACGGATCTCCGGCGGAACCGATGACCTCGATATCGGGGTCCGAGGCCAGGATTTCGGTCAACGTCTGGCGGACCAGGGCGGAATCATCGACAACGAGAACCTTGATGCGATTGCTCACAGGCGACCTCTGCGCGGGAATTGGAACGGCGAGTTAAATTTTCTTATATACCGTCGGCGCGTGTTGGCGCAAGGGCAAGTCCATCCCGGTGAGGCTTTCGGAATGACCGATAAAAAGGAATCCGCCCGGACGCAGTTGCATGCAAAACTTCTGCAACAGTTGCTCCTGGGTCGCCCTGTCGAAGTAGATCATGACGTTGCGGCAGAAGATGGTGTCGAGGGGTTCCGGAAAGCTGAAGGGCTCCATGAAGTTGAGACGCCTGAAATCGATGCTCTTGCGCAGTTCCGGGATCAGGCGCACGAGCTTGCGCGACTTGTCCTTGCTGCGCAGGAAATAGCGGCGCTTGAGTTCAATGGACATCTTGGCCAACCGTTCCTCGGGATAGACGCCGTTTTTGGCCAGGGACAGGACACGTGTGGAAATATCCGTGGCCATGATGGAAAAGCGGAATCCCTGCATGCGCAGGGCGAATTCGGAGAGCACGATGGAGAGGGTGTACGGCTCCTCGCCCGTGGAGCAGCCGGCGCTCCAGAGGCGGAAAGGCCGGGCCGGACCGTAGGCGGCGCGCCAGGCCGGCAGCACGTCCTGGGTCAGGACCTCGAAATGGCGCGGCTCCCGGAAGAATTCCGTGGTGTTGGTGGTGATGACGTCGATGAGGTGGACGAGCTCCTCGTCCAGGCCCCTGGGGCTGAACAGGAATTCGTAGTACTGGCGGTAGCCCGGCATGCCGAGGGTGCGCAGGCGTTTTTGCAGCCGCGCCTCCACCATCACCTTTTTCGAGGACGGCAGCTTGATGCCGACTTCGCTGTGGATGAACTCGCTTAACCGCTTGAACTCCTTGTCCGTCATGGAGGCAAGGCCGCTGGCCCGGATCGTCGCTGCGCCGACCGCCGCCATGGGGATCAGGCCTCCGCGTTCTCGGGCGCGGCTTCGCCCAGGCTTTGGGCCAGGCCGGCCAGTTCCAGGGAGGTGAAGACCTTGTTGATATCCAGGATGATGATGAATTGGTCCCCGGACTTGCCCATGCCCCGGATGAAGTCGGCCTTGATCGGGGTGCCCATGCGCGGCGTGGCTTCGATCTGGGCGCTTTCCATCTCGTAGACCTCCTGGACCGAGTCGGCCAGGGCTCCGAGCACCGTGGATTCGCCGTCGAGATTCACTTCGACGATGATGATGCAGGTGTTGACCGTGCGTTCGGTGGCGCCCATGCCGAACTTGAGCTTGAGGTCCACCACGGGCACGGCGCGGCCGCGCAGGTTGATGACGCCGCGGATGTAGTCCGGGGTGCGGGGCACGCGCGTGATGTTGACGAGCTCCAGGACTTCGCGCACCGAACCGATGTCCAGGGCGAAGAGCTCCCGCTCCAGGGTGAAGGTCAGGTACTGGTTGTCGTTGCTGTTTGCGGCCTCGGCCATGACAGTCGTCCTCCCGATTCCGGGCGTTTGGCAGTGTTGCGTCTTTTCAAGATGCGGCCGTGCCGCAAAGAGGCACTCTCGAGACCTTGGCATACGCCGGTTTCACGGGCGCAAGGCTAGTCGGCGAACGCCGCCGGCTGCGGCCCGTCCGCCTCGGCCGCCCGGCGCACGAGCGCGGCCACGTCCAGGATCAGGGCCAAGCGGCCGTCGCCCCGGATGGTGGCCCCGGAAAATTCCTCGATGTCGCGGTACAGCGGCCCCAGGCTCTTGATGACGGTCTGGTGCTCCCCGACCACCCTGTCCACGGCCAGGCCGACCCTGGTGCCGTCCACGGTCACGATGACAATGGGTTCAATGACCGGATGGGGGCCGTTTATGGCGAAAGCTTCGCGCAGCCGCACGCAAGGCACGGCCTGGCCGCGCATGTTGAGCACGCCGGCCTGCGCCCCGTCGCCCTCGCGGGCCATTTCCACGCATTCCTCCACAAGCCCGAGCGGCACCACATAATACTCCGCCCCCACCTGCACCTGCAAGCCGTCGATGATGGCGAGGGTGAGCGGCAGGCGCACGGTAATGGTCGTGCCTCTCCCCGGCACGGAGTCGATCTCCACCGAGCCGCGCAAGGCGTCGATGGCGCGCTTGACCACGTCCATGCCCACGCCGCGCCCGGAAATGCTCGTCACGGCCTTGGCCGTGGAAAAGCCGGGCAGGAAAATGAGGTTGTAAAGCTCCTTGGGGGTCATCTCGATGCCGGGAGCGATGAGGCCCCGCTCTTCCGCCCGCCGGCGGATGGCCTTGGCGTCGAGGCCCGCGCCGTCGTCGGCCACGGTGATGACCACTTCGCCGCCGGCATGGGCGGCGCTTAGGCGGATGACGCCCGCCGCGGGCTTGCCGGCGTCCTGGCGATCGGCCGGGGACTCGATGCCGTGGTCGATGCTGTTGCGCAGCAAGTGGACCAGCGGATCGCCCAGGCGTTCGATGACGGTCTTGTCGAGTTCCGTTTCCTCGCCTTGGGTGACGAGTTCGATCTCCTTGTGGAGTTCGGCGGTGAGATCGCGCACCAGGCGGCGGAACTTTGCGAACGTGGCGCCGATGGGCAGCATGCGGATGGAAAGCGTGGAATCGCGCAGGTTCTCGGCCAGGCGCTCCAGGTGTTCGGCCAGGCCGCGCAGGGCCGGATCGCCCCGGTCCTCCACGGCCTGACGGATCTGCGCCTGGACGATGACCAGTTCGCCCACGAGGTCGACCAGGGCGTCGAGCTTGTCGGCCGCCACGCGGATGCTTGCGGTCTTTTCGCCGCGCTCCGGCGTTTTCTGGGCCAGCTCCTGCACGGCCTGCTGCTCGCACAGGGCCGAGGCCACGGCGTCCGGAGAGGCCAGGCCTTTTTCGGACAGGATGTCGCCCAGGCGGCGCTGGGAGGACAGGGCCGCTTCCAGATCCTCGGCCGAAATATCGCCGCGCGCGACGAGGATTTCCCCCAGCTTCCTGTGAATCGCCTCGCCGTTGGCGGTGGCGCCGCTGTCCAGGACGTCGAGGCGCAGTTCGCAGTCGTCCTCGGCGAAAACGAACACGTCCGTGATGGTCGCTGCGTCGGCTTCGCTGCGCAGCACGCAATCCCACCAGACGAGGCAGGCCTCGGGGTCGCATTCGGACAAAACGGCGACGGATTCGGTATGGACATAGAGCCGGCAGTCGCCGAGGGCCTGGACGTCTTCCAGAAGATGCAGGGGGTTGTTGCCGCTGCCGAGCATGTCGGCATGGGGCTTGAACCGCAGGCGGTAGATGCGCGCGACGCCGTGCTTGGTTTCCTCCGGAGGGGGAGCGGCCTTGGCCGCCGGGGCCGCTGCGGGCTGCGCCGCGCCACCTACGGCCCGGAAGCCGTCCAGAATCACGCGCCCGGCGGCGGCCAGCTGCGCCTCCTGCTCCCCGCCCGGATCGAGCAGGGCGCGGATGTGGTCGCAGGCCTGGAAGGAAAGGTCGAGCAGCCGGCGGTCCACGCCGAGCTGGCCGTTGCGCACGCGGTCGAAAATGGATTCCACGTCGTGGGTGAAGGCCGCGATGTCGTCAAAGCCGAACATCGCGCCCGAGCCCTTGACCGTATGCAGGGCGCGAAAGATCTTGTGCAGGAGATCGACATTCCCCGGCGAATTCTCGAGTTCGAGGAGCGAGGCTTCGAGATCGGCCAACAGGTCGCGGGCCTCTTCGACATAGGCGGCGCGGTGGGCTTCTTCCTGGTTTATCATCGAACCGGCGACCTCCCTCCCCGTACGGGGCGCTTCGCGTCAAAACAGTTCGACATTGTCCCCGAACTCTCCGGATGCTTCGCCCTTCGCCCCGCCGGCCGACGCCGTTGTCGCCGCGGCGCCTCCCTCCAGGCCGAAGGCCGCCTCGTGCACGGCCCGTTCCGCTTCCATGGTGTAGCGGTCGTAGAGCTGGCGCAGCCGGGCGCTGCGTCCGCTGCCGCCGTCCGGGGCGAATTTCCTTGCCATGGCCACCTGGTCGTCCAGGGTCCGGCGGATGGCCGCGAACCGCCGGCCGATGTCCCGGTCGAAATCGATGCCCGCGCCGACCTGGGCGGCGCGGTCGCCGACCGAGGCGCTGGCCGACTGCAGGGACGCGAAAAGCGCCAGGCAGCGCTGCGAGGATTCCCGCGCCTCCGCGAGCACCCCGTCGAGGCCCTCGACCACGCGCCAGGCCTCGGACTGGTCGTTGTGGCGTCCGGCGTTGGCCTGCAGCGTCTCGGAAGCCTGGGCGATGTTCCTGAGGATGGCGGCCACGGCGTCGGTCTGCCGCCTGGCGTCCACGGAAAGCCGCTGGATGGCCAGGGCCAGGACGCCGAGCGCCGCCCCGGCCTCGCCGGTATGCGCGGCCTTGATGCTCGCGTTGATGGCGATCAGTTCGATTTCCGCGCCGACTTCCTCAATGGCCTCGATGGAGCCGCCCATGCCCGAAATGGTGGCGGCCACGGAGTCCATGATGCCGCCCAGCGCCTCGCCCTGGGCGGCGAAATCGCCGAGTTCGGCCTTGACCGTGGCGATGCCGGCCTCCACGCGCGACAGAGGATTGTCCGCCCCCGCGTCGCCGACGACGTCGACGATGGCCGCGCCGATATCGCGGATGCGGGTGGCAAGCGACGTCAGCGAGGCGCGCAGGTGCTCCGCAGCCTCGGAAAAATGCGTGTCGGCGCTTTGCAGCTGGGAGTCCTGCAGGGTGAGCACGTCGGCCACGAAGGCGACCAGGTCCGTGGCCTCCTCGCCGGAGGCTTGCTGCGCGTCGTCGAGCACCTGCGCCACCTCGGCCAGGGCATGCTCGGCATGCTCGATCTGCTGGCGGACGATGTCGTGGGATTGCAGGGAGCGCACGGCCTGGCCGATGTCGGCGCGGATGACTTCGGCGTTTCGCGCCAACTCGCCCGACAGGTCGACCGAGCGTGCGGACATGGCGGCCAGGCCGGCGATGTTGGCCGTCAGTTCCCGGGAAACGAGGTCGAAGCACTGCTGCTGGCTGCGGATGATGCCCTTGGTGCTCTCCCTGGCCGAGGCCACGTGGCCGCGCAGGGATTCGACCTTGGCGGCGATGCCGGCGCAGTGGTCCACGATGAGGTGGGCGAGTTTTTCCACATCGTCGGCCAAGGTGGAAAAGCCGCGGCCGTCGGCGCCCAGGCGGGCGCTTTCGATGCGCGTGGCGATGCCGAGCATGGAGAGGTGCTTGACGATCTTGGAGAAGGCCGCAACGACGCCGGCCAGTTCCTCGACAATGCCGGCCACGGCGTCGATGTCGCGCAGGCTCTCCGGGCCGGCCGCGGAGGTTTCGCCGCCGGTGAGCCCGGCCAGTTCCTCGGAGAACCGCTCCAGGGCCACGTGCATGCCCTGGCCCGAGGTGCATGCCGCCAGTTCGCGGGCATCCCGGGAAATGGCCTCGCAGGAGCCCTCCAGGGACATGAGGCTTTCACCCAGGGCGAGAAAGTCCTTTTCGCGGCCGTGCATGACCGCGGACAAGCCATGCTCCATGCCGCCGAGCGCCCGGCGGCATTCCCGCAACGCGGCGTTCGCCCCGTGCGTTTGTTGGGTGCTCTCGGCCATGCTGGTCCCCATCCCTGCCGCACCATGCGCGGCGCGTGCCCGAAGCGCTCCGCGTGACCGCGCCCCGTATCCCGCCCCCGCCGATATGCCGGGGATATGTGGAAACTACACTTTTTCCCGCTAAAGACAAAGGGTTTCCTTTTACAAAGGACAACGGGAAAAAGCGGGCGGATACGGTCGATGGAGAATCAGCGTCGCCGCAGACGCTTGACCAGCCACAATGCCGCGACGAGGACGGCGGCAAGGCCGAGGACAAGCAGTTCCGCGTTGTGGACGTTGTCGATCACACGGGTCAGAACGTTTTCGAGCAGGCTGCCGAAGGCGTAGCCCGTCAGGGCGAAAACCACGGCCCAGATCAACGCGCCCAGGGCGTTTAGGAGGAAGAACTTGCGGATGGTGATCTCGGCCGTGCCGAGGACAAAGGGCGTCAAGTTGCGCAGGCCGTAAAAGAACCGGAAGCTCAATATGAGGATTTCATGGTACTTCGAGAGCATGCGGTGCACGCGTTCGGCCCTGTCCCGCCATTTTTCGCTGCGCGCGACCAGTTTGCGCCCGTAGTGGCGGCCGATGAAAAAGGCCGTCTGGTCGCCGGCGAGACTTCCGGCGAAGGCGGCGAGGATGACAAGGCGCAGGTCAAGGCCGAACTGGGGCGAATGAGCCGCGAATCCCGCCAGAAGCAGAATGGTCTCCCCTTCGAGAAACGTGCCGATGAAAAGCGCCAAATAGCCATACTGCTCGATGACATGCTTGAGGAATTCGATGGACATCGTCCGCTCCGCTTCGGCCGCCGGCCGGCAATCCTTGCTTGCGTGAAAGCCGGGGAAACGTATGCGCTTGCGGGGCTTCTGTCCACAGCCAAACAGCGCGCGAACACGTCGAACTTGTCCTGTGCCGCATTTCCGGCTAGGTTGCCGCTTCGGGCGCTCCTCGGCGTCCGCCCTCCAAAGCCGCAAGCCGGGAAGCATCACGGAACACACCCCCATGGAGATCATCGTCAGCATCTCCGACATGAAGGTCACGAACAGGGCCAAGGACGTGCTTGTCACCCACGCCCTGGGTTCGTGCCTGGGGCTTGCCGCCTACGATCCTCTGGCGGGCGTGGCCGGACTCATCCATTGCCTGCTCCCCCTGGCCAGGGAAAACAAAAGCCCGGCCAAAAATCCCTTCATGTACGTCAACATCGGCGTGCCACAGATGATGCGCGCCCTGTTCGGCCGCGGGGCCACGCGTGAAAACCTCATCCTCAAGGCGGCAGGCTGCGGCCGCATGATGCATATTTCCAACCAGTTCGACACGGGAGCCAACAATTTCGCCGCACTCAAGAAGCTCTTGCAGGTCAACGAGATGCGCCTGGCCGCCGAGGACGTCGGCGGCACCATCCCCCGGACCATGCGCGTTTACGCCGAAACGGGCAGGGTCGTGGTTTCATCTTGCGGGAGGTCCTGGGACTTATGAGCAGACGCGAGGATATCCTTCAAAAGGCCTTCGCCATCCCCCAAATGCCCATGCCCGTGCAGAAGGTGCTGGCCTACATCGGCAATCCCGAGGCCGACCTGCGCCAGCTCGCCCGCATCATCGAATACGACCCGGGGCTGACGGTCAACGTGCTGCGCATGGCCAATTCGTCGTTTTTCGGCACCGGCGGCAAGGTGACTTCCGTGCGCGAGGCCCTCATGCGCCTGGGCCTCAACCGCGTCTACCAGCTCGTCATCGCCTCGGGCGTGGCCCCGATGACGCGCTACGAGATCAAGGGCTACGGCCTGCGCCCGGGCGAACTGCTCGAACACTCCGTGGCCGTGGCCACGGCCTCGGAAACCCTCGCCAAGGAACTCGGCCGCGTCGCCCCGCCCCACACCTTCACCGCGGGACTGCTCGTCAACATCGGCAAGACCGTCATGGGCTCTTTCCTTGAAGTGGACGCCATCCCCATCCTCGCCCTGGCCCACGAACGCCACATCTCCTTCGAACAGGCCGAGGAGGAAATCCTCGGCATCAACCACGCCGAACTCGGGGCCATCCTGCTCGAACGCTGGTCCATCCCCATTCCCATCGTCAACGTGGTGCGCTATCGCCTGCGCCCCGACGACTGCCCCGAACCCGACCTCGCCCTCGACCTCGTGCATGTGGGCGACGTCATCGCCAAGATGACGGGCATCGGCATGGGCATCGACGGCATGCAATACACGCCGTCGGAAGCGGTGTTCGCCCGGCTCGACATCAGCCCCGAACAGATGGAGGCGGTCATGGAGGCGATCCTGGAACAGATCGCCGAAGTCCGCGAAATCCTCATCGAAAGCACGCTATAAGGAAGATTTTCCAATGACGCGCGAGAAGCATCCCCTGCGCGCCAGGGACCTCGGTTACGCCCAACGGGTCTGCGTGGCCAAGGCCGGCAAGCTCATGATGGAAACGGGCCAGCTTTCCCCGAGGGCCCGCGTGGGCCTGGCCGTTTCCGGCGGCGTGGACAGCCTGGTCATGCTGGCCGTGCTGCACGTCCGCCGCCGCATCGTGCCCTTTCCCGTGGAACTGATGGTGCTGCACTTAAATCCCGGATTCGACCCGCACAACCACGCGCCCCTGGCCGCCCTTGCCGCGGAACTCGGCCTGGCCGCCCACATCGAGGTCACGGATTTCGGCCCTCGCGCCTTTTCCGAAGAAAACCGCAAGAAATCCCCCTGCTTCTACTGCGCCTGGCTGCGCCGCAAGCGGCTGTTCGACCTGTGCGCCGCCTACGGGCTCACCCATCTGGCCTTCGGCCACAACGCCGACGACCTGGCCGCGACCTTTTTCCTCAACATGTTCCAAAACGGCCGCGTGGACGGGCTGTCCTGCCGGGAATCCTTCTTCGAGGGCCGCCTCACGGTCATCCGCCCCCTGCTCCTCGTGGACAAAAAGACCATCATCCGGGCGGCCAAGGCCTGGGAGCTGCCCGTTTTCGCCAACCCCTGCCCCATGGCCGGCAAGTCCATGCGCCACGAGGCGGAAACCTGGGTCCAGGGCATCTGCGCCGGCGGAAAGAAACGCGCCGTCAACCTCCAGCACGCCCTGGGGCGCTGGCAGCTGGACCGCGACGCCGTCGGGAAGGCGGAGGCCGGCGTTGTTTAAGCACTACCAGATCGTCATCTTCCGGGACCATCACGGCGCCTGCCGCAAGCTGCGCTTTCGGGGATGGCTTTTCGCGCTCATCCTGGCGGCCCTTGCGGTCCTGGTCGCCGCGGACGCCTATCTGGTGCGATTTTATTACAATTATAAACGCTTGCAGCGCGAAGCCGCGGCCTTCGAACAGCAGGCCGCGGAACAAAACGCCCAGCTCGTCGCCCTTGGCGACAAGGTCAAATCCCTGGAGGCGGACCTGACGCGGCTGCGCGGCTTCGACGCCAAGCTGCGCCTGATGGTGGGGCTCGACCAGGCCCCGCGCGACGTGGCCCCCTCCAGCGGCGAGGACCAGGATTTCGAAAAGAAATACCTGCCGCTGTACCGGCAGGAGATGCTCACCCGAAAGCTCCACCAGTTCCTGGACGAACTCGGCGAGGACGCAGCCCGGGAACGCCTGCGCCAGGGGGAACTGCTCGGCGTCCTGGCCGACAGCAAGGCCCGGCTCGTCTCCATGCCCAGCTCCTGGCCCGTGGAAGGCTGGATCGCCTCGCCCTTTGGCGAACGCGTTTCGCCGTTTACCGGGAAAAAGGAGTTCCACAAGGGCATGGACATCGCCGCGCCGGTCGGTACGCCGGTGGTCGCGCCGGGCGACGGCGTGGCGACGTTTTCCGGGGAAGTCGACGGCGGCGGCTTCGGCGTCGTCCTCGACCACCAGGCCGGGCTCGTCACCAGCTACGGCCACCTGCGCGACGTGGCGGTGGCCAAGGGCCAGACCGTTCACCGGGGACAACTCCTCGGCCATGTGGGCGATTCCGGGCAGGGCTCGGGGCCGCACCTGCACTACGAGACGCGCCTGGGCGGCGTGCCCGTCAACCCCATGCGCTACATCCTGGAATAGCCGTCCCGACCTGTGGCCCGGAATTTGCTGACGAAGGGCATGGACCTGTTCCACTTCGACCCCAACCAGCTTTTCGGCTTCCTCCTCACGCTCATGCGCGTGAGCGTCCTGCTGTTCCTGCTGCCGTTTTTCGGGGGCACCCTGCTGCCCAACGCGGTCAAGGCCGCCTTGTGCTTCATCATCGCCCTGGCCATCTACCCCATGCTCTCCTTTCCCGGAACCCTCATGCCGGCCAACCCCTGGATGCTCATCCTGATGTTCCTCGGCGAAGTGATCCTGGGGCTTCTGCTCAACATCCTCGTCTCGTTCCTTTTCGCCGCCGTGCAGAGTGCGGGCGCGATCATGGGCTTTTCCATGGGCTTCACGCTCATGAACAGCATCGATCCCATGACGGGCGCCTCGGAATCGGGGCTCGGGCACCTGATGAACCAGGTGACCACGATGCTTTTTTTAAGCCTCAACGGTCACCTCGTCCTCATCGGCGCGCTGGCGCAGAGCTTCAGGCTGGTCACGCCGGGAGGGCTGCTCATCAACCCGGTCCTCGGCGAACACCTCATCGTGTTCTCCAGCCAGATTTTCGTCATGGCGCTCAAGATCGCCGCCCCCATCATGGCCTCGATCTTCATGGTCGACCTGGCCTTGGCCCTGGTCGCGCGGGCCGCGCCGCAGATGAACGTGCTGTTCGTGGGCTTTCCGCTCAAGATCGGCGTGGGCTTTTTGTTCATGACCCTGGTCTTCGCCGCCATGGCCCTTTACGTCGGCCGCTTTCTCGACGAACTCATCCCCATGTACACCCTGGTGCTCAAGGCGTCGGGATAACGCCGGGAAGGGACGGCCGCCATGGCCAGAGACCCGAGTAAAACAGAAAAAGCCACCCAAAAACGCCGCGAAAAAGCGCGTGAAAAGGGGTCGGTGCCGCGCAGCCAGGAACTGCCCAAACTGACCGTGCTCATGGCCGGGCTGTTCGTCCTGCGTATCCTCATCGGCGACCTCGGCGAAGACCTCAAGGCCGTCTTCATCCAGTTCCTCGGCCAGAACCTGCGCTTCGAAGCCACGCCCGACGGGGTGACCGCACTGCTGTGGGCGCTGTCCGGACAGCTCGCCATGATGCTCCTGCCGCTGCTCCTGGTCATGGCCATCGTTGCTTACGTCACCCAACGGCTGCAGGTTGGCGATGTTTGGTACTCCAAGCTCTTCAATCCTGACTTCAGCAACCTGTTCAATCCCATGGGGGCCGTGCAAAAGCTCCTGATCAACCCCAGGACGCTCGTCCAACTCGGCAAGCAGGTGGCGATGGCTGCGGTGATCGCCATCGCCCCCTACATTATTCTCAAAAACAAATTCAATGAATTTCTGCCTCTTTTCTATCAGCCGACCGAAGCGTTTATCGCCTTCCTTCTGCAGAACGGCTTTAACCTTGTCCTGTATACGCTAGGCCCCATGCTGCTTATCGCTATCCTTGACGTGTGGTACACGCGCTGGGATTACGAAGAAAACCTCAAGATGAGCAAGGACGAGATCAAGGACGAGACAAAGCAGGCCCTGGGTGATCCCGTCATCAAGCAGAAGCAGAAGCAGAAGATGATGGAGGTCATGCAGCGGCGCATGCTCCAGGATGTGCCCAAGGCCGACGTGGTCATCACCAACCCGACCCACCTCGCCTGCGCCCTGCGCTACGATCCCAAGGAGACCCCGGCGCCGATGCTGCTGGCCAAGGGCGCCGACCATTTGGCCGAGAAGATCAAGGAAATCGCCCGCGAGAACCGCATTCCCATCCGGGAAAACAAACCCCTGGCACAGGCCTTGTATAAGCAGGTGGAGATCGGCCAGGTCATCCCCGAGGACCTCTACCAGGCGGTGGCTTCGATCCTGGCCCAACTCGACAAGTTCAAGCGTCCCGGACGACCCCGCTGATCGGGCGGCCACCGGGAAAGGGCGTCAAAATCATGGCGAAGCAAGCGGATCCGGTCAAATTCAACTACGAGCAGTTCACCAAGCAGGGCGACATCATGCTGGCCGCCGGCGTGGTCGTCATCCTGTTCGTCATGCTCGTGCCCATCCCGTCGGCGTTCATCGACCTGATGCTCACCTTCTCCATTTCGATAAGCCTCGTGGTGCTCATCACCAGCATGTTCATGAGCTCGCCGCTGGAATTTTCCATCTACCCCTCCCTGCTGCTCGTCACCACCATGCTGCGCCTGTCCATGAACGTGGCCTCGACCCGCCTGATCCTGCTGCACGGCGACGAGGGGCCCTCGGCCGCCGGCCACGTGATCCAGGCTTTCGGCCAGTTCGTCGTCGGCGGCAACTACGTCGTCGGCTGCGTCATCTTCCTCGTGCTCTTCTCCATCAACAAGAAAGTCATTGTGGCCGGCACCACCCGCATCGCCGAAGTCGCCGCACGCTTCACCCTCGATGCCATGCCGGGCAAGCAGATGGCCATCGAAGCGGATTTGAACGCCGGGCTCATCAACGAGAAGCAGGCCACGGAACGCCGCGAGGTCATCCGCAAGGAAGCCGATTTCTACGGCGCCATGGACGGCGCGGGCAAGTTCGTCTCGGGCGACGTCACCGCCACCATCATCATCACCGCCATCAACATCCTCGGCGGCTTCATGATCGGGGTCATGCAAAAGGGCATGGACTGGAAGGACGCCGCCCAGACCTACACCCTGCTGACCATCGGCGACGGCCTGGTCTCCATCATTCCTTCGATCATCATCTCCACGTCCGCGGGCATGATCGTGTCCCGGGCCGCGGCCGAAGCCAAGATGGGCGAGGAATTCCTGGCCCAGCTGACCTTCCATCCCCGGGCGCTGCGCATGGTGTCGGGCATGCTGCTCCTGTTCGGCCTGGTGCCGGGCCTGCCGACCCTGCCCTTCCTGGTCATGGCCGCCCTGCTGTTCGTGGTCAGCCGCATGTCGGCCAAGCAGCAGGAGATGCTCGCAGCCGAGGGCGAAGCCAAGGACAAGAAGCCCGCGCCGGAGCTGGAAACGCCGGAAGAGGTCCAGACCCTGCTGCCGCTCGACGCTCTGGAACTCGAGGTGGGCTACGGCCTCATCCCGCTCGTGGACGAGGAGCAAAACGGGAACCTGCTCTCGCGCATCCGCTCCATCCGCCGCCAGTTCGCCCTGGACATGGGCGTGATCATCCCCTCCCTGCACCTGCGCGACAACCTCCAGTTGCGCCCGGGCCAGTACGTGGTGCTCATCAAGGGCAACGAGGTGGCCTCCGCGGAAATCCTCATCGACCACTACCTGGCCATGGACCCCGGCGACGCCAAGCAGCGCATCAAGGGCGTGGAGACCCGCGAGCCCGCCTTCAACCTGCCGGCGCTGTGGGTGCCGGAACTGCAAAAGGACGAGGCCATGCTCGCCGGCTACACCGTGGTCGATCCGGCGACCGTCATCGCCACGCACCTGACGGAAGTCTTCAAGCGCCACCTGCACGAGTTCCTGGGCCGCCAGGAGGTGCAGACCCTGCTCGACAACCTGGCCAAGCGCGCGCCCAAGGCCGTGGAAGACCTCGTGCCCGGCGCGATGACGCTCGGCGGCGTGCAGAAGGTGCTGCAAAACCTCGTCAAGGAAGGCGTGTCCATCCGCGACCTGCTGACCGTGGCCGAAACCATGGCCGATTACGGGTCCTCGGTGAAGGACCCCGACCAGCTGACCGAATACGTGCGCTCCCGCATGGGCCGCACCATCGTCAAGCCCTACCTCACGGCCGACGGGGCGCTGCCCATCTTGAACCTTACGCCCAAGATCGAAGGGGCGATCCAGGAAAGCGTGCGCCAGACAGACCATGGGGCCTACCTGGCCATGGAGCCGGGCCTGGCCCAGCGCATCATCCAGGCCATCCAGCGGGCCATGGACAAGGCGCTTTTGAGCGACGGCCAGCCGGTGCTGCTGACCACCCCGCTCGTGCGGCCGCACCTGGCGCAGTTGCTGGCCCGGTTCATCCCCAATCTGCCGGTCATCTCCCAGGCCGAAATCCCGGCCGAGATCAAACTGCAATCCGTCGCCAACATAGGACTGAGCAATGCGGGTTAAGACCTTTCGCGGCGAGTCCATGGCGGCCTGTCTGGGCCAGATCCGCCAGGAGCTCGGAAAAGAGGCCGTGATCCTCGGCAGCCAGAGCGTCCGCGAGGACGGCCGGTCGCTGTGCGAAGTCATGGCCGCCCTGGAACAGTCCGACGCGCCGCCGCCGCAAAACGGCGCGGCGAAACGGCCGTGCGGCGGCAACGGCAGCGCGCCCGCCGCGCCGGTTTCGCCCCAGCCCGGCGACTGGAACCGGGAATGGGGTGAAATCAAAGGGCACCTGCTGGCGCTTCTGCGCCCGCGCATGGATTTTTCCGCCCTGTGCCCGCGCCAACGCCTGGCGCTCGAATACCTGGAGCGCGAAGGCGTGGACGAGGCCTCGGTGCTGGCGCTGTACCGCTCCATCGTGGAGCGCGGCGAGGACACGGTCATCCCGGCCCTCTCGCGCATCGTGCGCGTCAAACCCCTGACGGCTGCGGACTGGCCGCACACCGTCCATCTGTTCGCCGGCCCAAGCGGCGTGGGCAAGACCTCGGTCCTGCTGCGACTGGCGCTCGAGGCGCGGGCCGCCGCGCCGGAGGGGCGCGTGTTCGTCGTCAACGCCGACGGCGGCCGGGCCAAGGGCCGGATGCTCCTGCGCCACTATGCCGCGCTGTCGGGCCTCGAATACGCCGAGGCCGACGGCCCCGGGGATTTTCGCCGGATTCTTGACGAAGCCGCCTCCGGATGCGTGGTGTTCGTGGACACGCCGAGCCTTCGCGGCGAAGGCGCCATGGAGACATGGTGCGCGTCCATGGGCCTGGCCGCCGGTCCCGGCCTTCGCGCCCACCTCGTGCTCTCGCCCCTTTTCGCACCCGCGCAGATGGAGCATTACCTGCGGGTGTACCGCTGTCCCGCGCTTTCCAGTCTGATCTGGACGAAGCTCGACGAAGCCTGTAATTACGGAAGCCTTGTCACCATGGCGCACGCCTCGTCCCTGCCCGTCTCGGCCCTGGCCTACGGGCCGGAGCTGACCCAGGGCATGACGCCGGCCTCGGGCAAGGCTGTTTGGAAACTGCTCTTCAAACACCAATTGCCCGGCGAATAGCGCGCCCTGACGCCGGAGCCCAAGGACGACCATGACAAGCCGTTTCGCCGATACGCCCGCAACCGCCCGCCCCGTGACGGAAATTCCGCAGGTGCTGTCCGTCACCTCGGGCAAGGGCGGCGTGGGCAAGACCAACCT
The DNA here is from genome assembly GCA_003525525.1 of Desulfovibrio sp. GTDB lineage: Bacteria > Desulfobacterota > Desulfovibrionia > Desulfovibrionales > Desulfovibrionaceae > Solidesulfovibrio. Next base: position 4,000 of record DQED01000270.1, on the reverse strand, counting down.
CTCGGTCAACCTCGCCTATTGCCTGTCCCGCCTGGGGCGCAAGGTGGTGCTGCTCGACGCCGACCTCGGGCTTGCCAACGTGGACATCCTGCTCGGGCTCACCCCCAAGAGGAACCTGTTCCACCTGTTCCACGAGGGCGTGGACCTCAAGCAGGTGCTCATGGAAACGCCTTTCGGCTTCTCCATCCTGCCGGCCTCCTCCGGGGTCAGCGACATGCTGGCGCTGTCCACGGGCCAGAAGCTCGACCTGCTCGAGGCCATGGACTACCTGGAAAGCCGCATCAATTACTTGATTGTGGACACCGGGGCCGGAATCAACGACAATGTGATTTATTTCAACCTGGCGGCGCGGGAACGGCTGCTCGTGCTCACCACCGAGCCCACCTCCCTGACCGACGCCTATGCGTTGATCAAGGTCATGCACATGCAGCACGACGTGCACCGCTTCCGGGTGGTGGTCAACATGGCGCCGAGCCTCAAGGCGGCCAAGGCGGTCTACGAGAAGCTCGCCACGGCCTGCGACCACTTCCTGTCGGGCATCTCGCTCGACTTCACGGGCGTCGTGCCGGCCGATCCTGCGGTGAAAAACGCGGTCATCCGCCAAAAACCCTTCTGCTTTCTTTCGCCAGAGGCTCCGGCCAGCAAGAAGCTCATGGAGCTGGCCCAAACGATCGACTCCTGGGACGTGGACGCCAAGCTCGATGGAAACATCAAATTCTTCTGGAAAAAGCTCCTCTTCCAGGAACAGCCCCTGGCTTAGGCTCGAGTCCGGCGCCTCGCGATGGGAGGAGTTCGACGCGCGCGATCGGCAGGAGATCGTGCGCCATTACTCGCCCAAGATCAAAATCGTGGCCAGCCGGCTCAAGGCCAAGCTGCCGCAGTCCGTGGAGCTCGGCGAGCTCCTGAGCGCCGGGGCCATGGGCCTGCTCGAGGCGCTGGGCCGTTTCCGCCCCGAACTCGGCATCAAGTTCGAGACCTACGCCGAGTCGCGCATCAAGGGCGCCATGCTCGACGACCTGCGGCGCATGGACTGGTTCTCCCGCGGCCAGCGCCACCGGGTGCGCACGCTCGAGGAGGCCTCCCGCCGCATCGAGGGCGACTCGGGCAAGCCCGCCACCCTGGAACAGCTGGCCGAGGCCACGGGGCTCACCGAGCGAGAAGTGTCCCAGGGCCTGGAGGCGCTCCAGAACCAGTTGTGCCTGAGCCTCGACGCCATCACCGAGAACATTTCCTCCTATCAGAAAAACCAGTTGGAAAACGAGCCCTACAAATCGGCCGAATTCAAGGAGCTGGTCGACAAGCTCGCCTCCCTCATCGACGATTTGACTCCCCGGGAAAAGCTGGTATTGTCGCTCTATTACGGTGAGGAATTGAACATGCGTGAGACCTCGGAGGTCATGGGCATCACCGAAGGACGCGTATCGCAGCTGCATTCCCAGGCCTTGTCCCGGCTGCGGCAGAAATTCAAAGCCCAGTTCAATATCGAACAGCACTGATGCGCGTCGGCCGCCGGGGACGTCAGGACGCACTCCCCAGGCGCACAGGCTGATGCGCACAGAGGAACAACAGGAGAAGAGCCATGGCCGCCAACAAGGAGATGCGCATCCTGGTCGTCGACGACTTTTCCACCATGCGCAGGATCATAAAGAATATCCTCAGACAACTGGGCTTCAACAACATCATCGAGGCCGACGACGGCAGCACCGCCTGGGAGACGCTCAACAAGGACAAGATCGACTTCATCATCTCCGACTGGAATATGCCCAACATGCCCGGCATCGAACTGCTGCGCAAGGTGCGTTCCAGCGAGGAGTTCGCCGCGCTCCCCTTCCTCATGGTCACGGCGGAAGCGCAACAGGAAAACATCATCGAAGCCGTCCAGGCCAAGGTGTCCAACTACATCGTCAAACCGTTCACGGCCGAGACGCTGGGCCAGAAGATCGACAAGATTTTCGACAAATAGCAGGTCGCCCGGAGCCGCACCCCCGGACGGTCGGCGGCCGCGACGGCGTGACGCCGGCTGTCGCCGTCGCACCGTCCGGCGTCGTTCCTCCGCATTTTCACGCAACCGTAACGCGTCGCCGCCTCCCTGCGGCGCGGCCGGGAAGAAACCTTTTCCGGCGTCCGTTACGAGGGTTCCATGGTCGCCGACGACAGTCTCGATTCCCAGGTCAAGGCCAAGCTTGACGACAGCGAGCTGTCCGACGACCTGCCCAAGGCCCTGCAAAAGGTCGATCTCGACCTCGACGACGCACCCTTCCTCGAAGACGAAGCCGAAGAGGAAACCCCGCCGCCGGCCGAAGAAGCCGCCGCCAGCCCTTTCGACGAACCCGAAGCGCAGGCCAAGCCCTCCCGCAAAAAACTGTTCATCATAATCGGCGCAGTGGCGTTTGTCCTCGTCGCCGGCGTCGCCGCCTATTTCCTGTTCCTGAAAAAAACCGCGCCTCCCCCGTCGCCGCAGGAAACGTCCGCGCCGGCCGAAGAGGCCCCGCCCCCGCCCGTCGCCCCGACGCCGCCGCCGGAACCTCCCGCGCCCAAACGGGAAATCGTCATGCCCATGGAGCCGTTCCTCGTGGAGCTGACCGACGCGGGCGGCCGCACCCGCTTCCTGACCATCCGCTTCACGGCCGTGACCCAGGAGCCGAGCGTGGAGCTCGAATTCAAGCGCAACCGCATTGTCGTGCGCGACGCCGTGTATTATTATCTCAAGAATAAGAATCTGGCCTTTCTGACCGATAAGAACAATGCCGAGGCGCTGAAAAAAGACGTCCTGTCCGTCATCAACCAGTTTGTCGGGGCCCAACCGTTGGATAACCTGCTTATCGAGGATTACCTGGTGAAGTAGATGTCCATCGATTTGACCACCATCTTCCAGACGATGCCCTACGTGCAAAACGTGGCGCACGCCGAGCTTGTGCAGCCCGAGGCCGCCCTGGCCGCCTCCCAGGAACTGGCCCGCCAGGCTCTGGCCGATCAGGCCAAGCAGCCCCAGCGCATCGAGCAGCAGGACGCCATGGAGTCCGTCGGCGACCAGCGGGAACGCCAGTCCCCGGGACAGCAGCGGCAGCAGCGCCGCCGCCGCGCCGCGCCCGAGCCCGAGGAAACGCAGGCCAGCAACCCTTCGCCCTTTGCCGGACACATCATCGACCGCAAGATTTGAAGCGAGGCCGGCGAAAAATGGGAGAGGAGGGACGCCTCCGGCGGCCAAAGGGCCGCGCCCTCTGGACTCCCATGCCGTTGTGGCCCGGTGCCCTCCTGTTCCGACGCGGCAGAGTCGCGCTTCCGCAACCTCTCACGAGAGTTATGCCCCTTGCCTTGGCACGCCCGGGCGGCGTATGCTGCGTGCATCCATCATGAACGGCTATTCCCTTCTCGTCATCTTCCTCACCGTGTGCGAGCTCGCGCTCCTGCTGCTCGTGGTGCTTTTCTTCTCGCGCCTGCGCCGCTCCGAGGATCTGCTCGCCAAGCTCCAGAAAAACCAGGACGCGCTGCTCAGTAAGCTCGACTTCAACGCCAAGCTCGAACAGGAACTCGTGGGCAGCTTCACGCGCCGGCAGGCCGAACTGGCCGAACTGGACCAGAAGCTCGAGCAGCGGCGGGACGAACTGGAAAAGCTCGTGAAAAAAGCCCAGGAATTCAGCCGGTCCCCGGACTTCCTGCGCCAGATTATCGTCAACGGTTCCCGGCGCGGCCAAAGCCCCCTCGCCCTGGCCAAGGCCACGGGCCTGTCCCTGGACGAGGTGGAGCTGATCCTCGTCCAGAATAAGGGCTGACGCCCGGACGCCGAAGCACGGCTTTTTTCCCCGGGAGCTTCCCGGAGCGTAACGGACAGGCGGCATGCGGATATCCGGCCAGGGAGGCGGCGGCGCGCAAACGCCGGGCGAGGGCAGGGACCGTTCCGATCCCGAGGCCTTCCGGCGCGGCCGGCGTCCCGGCCAGATCGTGCGCGGCCGGCTGGTCGCGCCGGGGCCGGACGGGCTTTACTGGGTCGTCGTCGCCG
>DQED01000084.1 GCA_003525525.1 Desulfovibrio sp. | reverse complement strand
TTCCTGGGCTGCTCGGGCTACCCGGACTGCAAGAACACCAAGGAGTTCGACCGCGCCCCGGACGGCGCGGTGGTGCCCCGGGAGCGCAAGCCCGAGGAGACGATTTCCGTCGGCAAATGCCCGCAGTGCGGCAAGGACCTGGCCGTCAAGAAATCCCGCACCGGCAGCCGCTTCATCGCCTGCACCGGCTGGCCGGACTGCAAGTACACCAAGCCCTTTTCCACGGGCGTGCCCTGCCCCCGCGAGGGCTGCACGGGCACGCTGGTCGAAAAGAGCTCCAAGCGCGGCAAGGTGTTCTATGCCTGCGACGCCTATCCCCAGTGCGATTTCGCCCTCTGGGACTGGCCCGTGCCCGAACACTGCCCCGAGTGCGACTCCAAGGTGCTCGTGCGCAAGAAGACCCGCGCCGGCGAAATCATCGCCTGCCCCAACCGCTCCTGCCGCTACACGCGCCCCGTGGGCGGCGGCAAGGACGAAAAGGACGGGAAGGACGAGGGGTAGGGGAATAGGGTAGAGAAAGAGAAGGGGAGGGGAGAATGCCTCCGGCGGCCNNTCCCGGACCCTCCTCGATGGGGGGATTCGAAGGGAACGTCGCCTTCGGATCCCCCTTCGTCGTTTGCGGGGAGGAAATGTCCGGAAGGAGCCGGTTCAGTTGTTATTGAAGTAGGCGATCACGGCGTCGCGGGTGGGCTTGGACAGGACCTTGAGGCGCACGAAGACGTCGGGGTGGGTCTGGAATACGCCGGCCAGGAACAGGAAGCGCGGGTCGTTCATGCGGTCCATGCCCTTGACGCCCCCCTGCAAGGCGTTTTTCACCGTGGCCTCGAAATCGTAGCCCGCCTTCTTGAGCGTGGTCGCATAGAGCATGCAGGTGCGCTCCTCGTACTCCTTGCCGTTGATGTCCTCGGGCAGGGCGCGCTTGCCTTCCTCCACCTGCTTGAAATAGCTGTACACGTTCTGCTTGTTGAACGGCAGGCTGCGCGGCGCGTCCGCGGCGAAGACGCCGGCGGCCGACAGCAGCAGCGCCAGTGCCAGGACAAGCAGGCAGCGGCGCGTCATTGCGCGGCCGTCCCGCCCGGACCGGCGCAGGCCGTGTAGAGCGGCTGGTAGAAGTAGCTCAGCGTGCCGCTATCCTTTTCCTTGGAAAACTCCATGCGGATGAGCACGTTGCCGATGGGCCAGCCCAGGTCGTCGGGACGTCCCTCCACTTCCAGGGCCGGCGTGTATTTGGCCTCCAGGAACTTGCGGATGGCGTCATGGGCCTTGCGCCCTTTGTATTCGACCATCACGGCCGCGAACTTGTCCTGGCAGAAGCCGTAGACCACGTTGCTCAAAAACGCGTCGGCGATGCGGTAGACCACGCCTTCCACCGTGGCGTAGGCCGCCTGGCCGTCCTTTTCCACCACCTTGAGGTCGGCCACGGCGGCCATGGGCGTGCCCCATTTGGTGCCGTGAAAGGCGTTGGGTTCCTTGATGACCTTGCCCGGAACGTTGACGGTCTCGTGATCGGCGGCGGGTTCGGCCTTTTTGGCGGGCGCGTGTTTGACCGGGGCATGGCTTTTCGCCGCTGCGGGCGCGCAGGCGAGCAGGCCGCACAGGGCGGCCAGGAGAACGATGCGGATCTTCATGGAAGTGTGCCGGGCTGCGGGAAAGACAAGCGGCGTTCCCGCAACGGTGTGCATGCGTTGTTGTTCAAGACTGGGGCGTTACGCGGAAGCGGAGAGGATCATGCCCCGCAGGCTCGCAACCATGATGTCGCTTTGCACGGAGTGCCCGCTGGACAGGAACCGTGCCATTTCCTCCCGCCGCCTGTCGCTGGAGAGGGACATGTATTCGAGGATCATGTTGTTGACCGCGATTCCCGTCAACGGGGTGATGGTCATGGCGTCTGCGGACGAGGACATGGCGCGTCTCTCCCTTTTTCCCAGTAGTATATCCCCGCCATGGGATTGGCAAGAGATGCAGCCGGCGACGGTCATGGCGCAACCAGGGCGGTCATGGCTGTCAGGCCGTTTTCGAGGATTTCCCAGAAGGCTTCCGGCTCCGCCTCGGCCAGATTGTAAAGGGGCAGGACCCGCGCCTCGAGGCGCGGGAAGCCCGCGGCCGGGACGATGCGCACGCCCAGGGCGTTGGCCATGAAGTCCGCGGCATGGACCGCGGCGGCGATGGGGTTGTCCGGGCACAGGCACGGGTCGTGATGGGCGGCCACGGCCTGGCACAGGCTTTCGGGCAGCCGCCATTTGACGGCGATGCGCCCGCCGAGCGCCGCGTGGTCGAAGCCGAGCTCCAGGCGTTCGGCCGCGTCCAGGGACAGCTTTTTGCCGATGGTGCGGCCAAGGGCCGCGCCGGCCAGGCCCGGTTCGGCCACGGCCAGCATGAGCCGGCCCATGTCGTGGAGCAGCCCGGCCACGAAATAGCGCTCCCCGCCCCGTTCGCCCACGCGTTCGGCCAGAGCCCGGGCCAGCAGGCCCACGGCCACGGCGTGCCGCCAGAAATCGTCCAGGGACAGGAGGTCCCGGCGCGGGGGCTGGCCAAAGGCCCGGGTCAGCATGGAGCCGGCGGCCATGGTCTCGATCTCGCCCAGGCCGATCACCGTCACGGCGCGGGTGACGGTCTCCACCTTGGCGGAGGGGCTGAAAAGCGGGCTGTTGGCCAGGCGCAGGACATAGGCGGCCAGCGCCGGATCCCGGGAAATGGCCCCGGCCACGTCCGCGTCGGTGCTCATGGGATTTTGCGCGACGCGGCGCAAGGCCATGTAGGCCTCGGGCAGGGGCGGCGGATTGATGTCGGCCAGGGACATCGCGGTATTGGGCAGCAGGTCGTGGGGGAAGGTCGTTTCCGGCGCGCGCGCGGGGGGCTCTGGCTGGCGGGTTGCGCCCCAGGCGAGAAAACGTGCGGCGAACGCTTCGCCGTCCGAAGCGGCCCCGGGGAACCCTGCGTCGTTGGGCTGGGCTGGACTGGCGGCCATGGCGGGCATGCTCCCTGACAGGTTTCTCACAGGCGATTAGCCCATTTCGCCGGGCCCGGCAAGGCGTGAAGAGCCGTCGGATTTCCCTTGATTTCTTGACATTGTGGACGCACAGGATAATGGAAAATTACAAGCGACAAATCGGGAACGCCCATGTTCAAGCAAAGTGTCGGCGAACTGGCCGCACGGCCCCACATCGTTGCCGCGGATGCCACCGTGACCCAGGCCGCCGATGTGATGACCCGGGAGGGGGTAAGCTGTCTGGCGGCCGTACGCGGGGCCAGGGTCGTGGGTTTTTTGACGGAAACCGCCTTGATCCGCCATCTCGACGTGGACCTCGATCCCGACACGTCCATCCTGGAGTATCTGTCGCGTCCCATCGGGGGCATTCCCCGGGACATGGCCGTACAGGAAGCGGTCCGGGTCATGCTCGACCGCCGGGAGCGCCACCTGCCCGTGATGGATCTCGGCGGCTCCCTGTTCGGTCTCGTCACGGAAAAGGAACTGGTGGACGCCCTGGCCGTGGATTTCATGGTGGAAAACGCCGTGTGCAGCGACCTGATGCGCGCCGACGTCCTGGTTCTTGCTCCCGAGCGGTCCGTGCGCGACGCCCTGGACCAGATGCGCGCCAAAAGCGCGGACTGCGTCCTGATCGTGGCCGCGGGCAGGCCCACGGGCATTTTCAGCGAACGCGACGCCACGGCGAAAATCATGGGTCGTCCGGAACGGCTGCCCGAGCCCGTCGCCAACTACATGACCGGGCCGGTCATCAGCGTGCCGCTCGAGGCCATGGTCTACAAGGTGATCCAGTTCATGCGCCAGAAGGGCGTGCGCCGTGTGGCCGTGGTCGCCGCGGACGGCTCCCTGGCCGGCCTGCTCTCCCAGCGGGAGATCCTCGCCTACGCCCGCCGCATGGGCTGACGGCCTCTCCTCAGACGGCGTCCGCCGCGACCACCGTGGCGTAGACCGCGGCAAGGGCGGCCAGGAAGGCGGCGTGGACGTCGGCGGCCGCCACGGCGCGCCCCTCGTAAACGAGATCGCGGGT
>DQED01000339.1 GCA_003525525.1 Desulfovibrio sp. | reverse complement strand
GTGGCCAACGGGGCCGTGGCCGCGGTCAGCCAGTCCGACGGGGCCGGGCGCGCGGCCCGGGCCGACCGCTACGTCTGGCTGTGCCTGCTCCTCGGCGTCGCCGCCTCGGCGGCCATTCTCGTTTTGGGGTTGGCGAGCCGGCCGCTTTTCCTCTCGCTGCTCCAGGTTCCGCAGCCCATGCTGCCGACGGCGCGCTATTTCCTCACGGTCTTCCTCTGGCTTTTGCCCATCCAGTCCTTTTTCGTCATCGCCAACGCGCTCTTTCGCGCAAGACGCCTGGTCATGGTCCCGCTCTACGCCTGGGGGCTCGCCGCCGCGCTCAACGCCCTGGGCGATTTCGGCTTCGGCCTCGGCTGGTTCGGGCTGCCCAATTTCGGCTACGCCGGCGTGGCCTGGAGCACGTTTCTTTCGGTCACCGCCGGCATGCTGTTCAATTTCGCGGCGCTGCTGCGCATCGGCTGGCTGCGCGCGGCGCGTTTCCCCGCCTGGCGCTGGGTGCGCTGCGCGAGCCCGTACCTTTACAAGGTGGCCTGGCCGTCGGGGCTCATGCAGATCGTGTGGCACACGGGCTATCTGCTCCTTTTCGCCATCACCGGCTCCCTGCCTTCGGGCAGCGTGGACGCCCTGGCCGGCATGTCCGCGGGCATGCGCGTGGAGTCGCTCCTTTTCCTGCCGCCCATGGCGTTCAATTTCACGGCCTCCATCCTGGTCGGCAACCTGCTCGGGGCCGGGCAGCCGGCCCTGGCCAAGCGCGTGGGCTACCGCATTTTTTTCGCCGGGCTCGCGTCCGTGACGCTTCTTGGCGCGGCGCTGTGGCCCTTTCTGCCCTGGTGCGCGTCCGTGCTTTCGCCGGAGCCGGCCGTGGCCGCCCAGGCCGTTTCCTACCTGCGCTACAACGTGGCGGCCATTCCCTTCACCGTCGGAGGACTTATACTGATCGGGGCGCTGACCGGCGCGGGAGCCACGCTGCTCACCATGTGCGTGACCGGAGCCTCCATTTGGTGCGTACGGTTGCCCTTGGCCCTCTATTTGGGGCATAGCCTCCTTGGCCGGGCCGAGGGGGTGTGGATGTCCATGTTCGCTTCCCAGGCCGTGCAGGCCCTGGCCTGCCTTTGCGTGTACCAGTACGTGAACTGGGCGCGTTTCGGCATGGGCGGCGGCAAACCAAGGAAGTAAGATGCGAGAAGGTTTCGAGCCCATCTGCCTCACCCGCCGGGAAGAATACCTGGAGCGGCTGGCCCGCTGCCCGCAGAAGGTTTCCGACTACAGCTTCGGCAACCTCTTCGGCTGGGCCGAGGAATACGGGCTTTCCTGGCGGTTCGGCGAAAGCCATGTCTGGATACTGCAAACCAAGCCCGTGGAAGTCTTCTGGGCTCCGGTCGGTCCGTGGACGGACGTGGACTGGAGCGCCTGTCCCTGCCTGTCCGACGGCCTCGACTTCATCCGCGTGCCCGAGCGGTTGTGCGAAATCCTCGGCGACGCCATGCCCGACCGGGTCACGACCGAGGATTCCCGGGACCACGCCGACTACGTCTACAGCGTGCCCGAGCTCGTCGCGCTGCGCGGCAACAAGTTCCACAAGAAAAAAAACCTGCTCAACCAGTTCCTGCGCACGTACGACTTCGAATACAAGGCCCTGACCCCGGAATGCGTGGAGGAGACCCTGGAGATGCAGCGCCAATGGTTCTCCTGGCGCGATCCCGAGGAGTCCGGCGCGCTGCTCGCCGAGAACCAGGCCATCGTGCGCGTGCTCCAGAACTGGGACCGCATCCCCGGGCTCATGGGCGGGGCCATCCGCGTGGCCGGCGAGATGGTCGCCTACACCGTGGCCGAGGCGCTCACCCCGGAGATGCTCGTCATCCATTTCGAAAAGGGCCGGCCCGGGTTCAAGGGCATCTACCAGGCCATCTGCCAGATGTTCCTGGCCGACGCGGGAGAAGGGTACGCGCTGGTCAACCGCGAGCAGGATCTCGGCGACGAGGGCCTGCGCAAGGCGAAGCTCTCCTACAACCCGAGCGGCTTTCTCTGCAAATGCAAAGTGTCCGTAGCGGCCCGCCGGTAACGGCGCGCCGCGCCCCTGCAACGCCCTGAGGACTTGCTTTTTCCCGGAAAAGGTTTCAATCAACTCCCTTGCGACGTGAACGCGGCATGCGCTGCATGTCTGTCCCACCGGAAAAGGAGAACGCTTTGAAGGTCCTCGTCGTGGACGATTCCAAGGTCATGCGGGGTATCATCCGCAAGATGCTTGGCCAGGACGGGGTCGATGTGCTCGAAGCCGCCAACGGGCGGCAGGCTTTGGAATTATTGTCCGGCGAGCCCGTCGACTGCATCGTCTCCGACTGGAACATGCCGGGCATGAAGGGCATCGACCTGTTGCGTTGCGTGCGCGGCGGCGTTGCGCGCGCCGACATCCCCTTCATCATGGTCACGGCCGAGGCCCTCGAGTCCAATATCGCCGAAGCCGATGCGGCCAAGGTCAGCGGCTACCTGATCAAACCCTTCACCGCCGAGGAGCTCTGGAGCGCCATCCGGAGCGCCCTGCCCGACGCTCCCGGAGCCTGACCCTACGGCGCGCCGCGTCCGCCCGTTTTCCCTTCCTTCCCCGACAATCCCAGCAGCCCGGCCGCAAGCCGAAGGTTCTCCCATGTCGTTTCGGATGACACCCAAGGCGCTTTCCCGCCTTCCCCAGTGGTTTTTCTTTCTGGCCTCGCTTGTCGTGGGCTGGCGCTTTTATCTGTTCTGCCGCTACGCCGTGGGAGCCGGCCCCGAAGCGGCGCGGCCCGCGGCGGTGGAAGGCTTTTTGCCGATAAGCGCCCTGCTCGGCGCGCGGCAGTTCTTCGCCACGGGGCGGTGGGATCCGGTGCATCCGGCCGGGCTCGCCATTTTCCTGGCCGCCCTGGTCATGGGCTTCGCCTTTCGCAAGGGCTTTTGCGGCCACGTCTGCCCGGTGGGGTTCGTGGCCACGCGTCTGGGCAGGCTCGGCGCGCGCCTGGGCCTATCGCGAAGCCTGCCGGGCCGCCTCGACGCGGCCCTTGGCCTGCCCAAGTACGTGCTGCTGGCCTTTTTCCTCTACACGACCTTCTTCGCCATGGACGCCGCCGCCGTGTCCGGTTTCCTGCGCTCCTCCTACAACATGACGGCCGACGCCAGGATGCTGCTCTTTTTCACCCGGCCGGGGCCGGTCGCGGTCGTGGTCCTGGCCGCCCTCGCCGTGCTCGGCCTCGTGTTCCGGGGTTCGTTTTGCCGCTGGCTGTGCCCGTACGGCGCGCTGCTCGGGCTTTGCGCCAAGGCCGGCCCCACGGCGCTTTCCCGCGACGCCGACGCCTGCACC
>DQED01000203.1 GCA_003525525.1 Desulfovibrio sp. | reverse complement strand
TGACCGGCCTGCCGTTCGTGCCCGCGCCCAACAAGTTCACGGTTCAGGGTTCCCACGACGCCCTGGTCCAGCTTTCCGGGACGCTGCGCACGCTGGCCGTATCGCTTTACAAGATCGCCTGCGACATCCGCCTGCTCGCCTGCGGCCCGCGCGCCGGCTTCTACGAGCTCGTCATCCCCTCCAACGAACCCGGCTCCTCGATCATGCCCGGCAAGGTCAACCCCACCCAGTGCGAGGCCCTGACCATGGCGGCGGCGCAAGTCATGGCCTGCGACGTGGCCGTGGGATTCGGCGGCGCGGGCGGCATCCTGGAAATGAACGTCTACAAGCCGCTGATGATCTTCAACATCATGAAGTCCATCCGGTTGCTTGCCGATTCCATGCACAACTTCCGGGCCTTCCTCGTCGAGGGCATGGAGCCCAACCGCAAGCGCATCGCCGAATTCGTCGGCCGCTCGCTCATGCTCGTGACGGCCCTGTCTCCGGTCATCGGCTACGACAAGGCCTCGAAGATCGCCCACCACGCCATGGAGCACGACCTCACCCTGCGCGAGGCGGCGCTCGACCTGGGCTACGTGGACGCGGCCGAATACGACCGCATCGTGGTGCCTTCGCGAATGACCACGCCGTTTGTGGCCAAAGACTGACAACGCTTCCGGCAGCCGGCCGACGTGCCGGAAAGGCGGTGCCTTATGACGCAGTGGATGAAAAGCGGCAAGGATGTGCTGCAGGACCCCGTGCTCAACCGTTCGACGGGATTCACCGAGGCGCAAAAGGAAGCCCTGGGCCTGATCGGCCTCGTGCCCGAGGCCGTGGAGACCCTGGAGCTGCAACTGACGCGCGTGCTCCGGCAGTTGGACCACAAGACCTCGGACCTCGAACGCTACATCTACCTGGTCAACCTTCTCGACCACAACGAGACGCTCTTTTTCAAGACCATCATGTCCGACCCGACGCGCTTTCTGCCCATCGTCTACGACCCGACCATCGGCGAAGCCTGCCTGAAGTTCGGGCACATCTACCGCCAGCCGCGCGGGCTTTACCTTTCCCTCCTGCGGCGGGGACGGGTGCGCGAGGTGCTCGGCAACTGGCCGGAAAAAGACGTGCGCGTCATCTGCGTGACCAACGGCGGCCGCATCCTCGGCCTTGGCGACCTCGGGGCCAACGGCATGGGCATCCCCATCGGCAAGCTCGAGCTCTACACCGCCGCGGCCGGCGTTGCGCCGCGCGGCCTGCTGCCCATGTTCCTCGACGCCGGCACGAACAACGAAACGCTGCTCGATGACCCGCTCTATCTGGGCCTGCGGCGCAAGCGCCCGCCGACGGACGAGCTCTACGCCTTCGTGGACGAATTCGTGGAGGCGGTGCAGGAGGTGTTCCCGGGTTGCTGCATCCACTTCGAGGACTGGACCGGCGTCGATGCCGTGCACCTGCTCGCGCGCTACCGCGACAAGGTCTGCTGCTTCAACGACGACGTCCAGGGCACGGCCGGCATTACGCTGGCCGGCATGCTGAACGCCTGCCGCGCCAAGGGCACGAAGCTCGCGGACGAATCCTTTCTCTTTCTCGGCGCGGGTTCGGCCGGCATCGGCCTGGCCGACCTTTTATGCACGGCCCTGGCGGAGGAGGGGCTGACCCTGGAGGCGGCGCGGGCCAAGGTCCACATGTTCGACGTCGTGGGCCTGCTCGAATCCACGCGCACGGATCTCGTCGATTTCCAGAAGCCCTACGCCCATGCCCACGCGCCCATGGCGCGAAGCGATTTCGCAAAGGCCGTGCGCGAACTGCGCCCGACCACGATCATCGGCGTCAGCACCACGGGCGGCGCATTCGACCAGGACGTGATCGAGGCCATGTGCGAGGTCAACGAACGCCCCATCATCCTGGCGCTCTCCAACCCCACGGAAAAGGCCGAATGCACGGCGGAGCAGGCCTACGCCTGGAGCAAGGGCAAGGCGCTTTTCGCTGCCGGGGTGCAGTTCGAACCGGTGGCGTACGAAGGCCGCACCTTTCTGCCCGGACAGGCCAACAACTTCTACATTTTCCCGGCCGTGGGCATGGCCATCGTGGCGACAAGGGCCAGGCGCGTGACCGACGCCATGTTCATCCGCGCGGCGCGCGCCGTGGCCGCGCAGGTTACGGACGCGCAGCTCGCGCAGGGGCTCCTGTATCCGCTCCAGGCCGACATCCTCGAAACCGAGATCAGGACTGCGGCCCAGGTTGCCGCCCTCGTCTTCGACGACGGCCTGGCCGGCGTGGACCGGCCGCGGGACATCGAGGCGTTCGTCCGCGCCCAGGTCTACGTGCCGTCCTACGACTGACGCCGTTTCCGTCGCCGGGAGCGCTGCCGCCGCGCTCCCGGCGCATGTCCCGTCTTGGCCCGGCTGCGCCTTTGGGCTACTTTGGTCGTCATGGAAGCCCTCTTGCGTCAGGTCCTTGAGGCCGCGAAGCCCGTTTTCTGGAAAAATCCCGGACGCCTTCCCCTGGACGCCGCGCGTTCCCGCTTGTCCGTCTCCCTGGAGGACATCCGGGCCGCCGCCGACAGGCTTGCCCGGTTCGCGCCGCTTCTGGCCGCGCGTTTCCCCGGAGAACTGGCCGCGACAGGCGGCGTCATCGAATCCGATCTGCTCCCCCTTGGCGACTGGGCCGCACAAGGCCTGCCGCCCGGCGACACGGTCTGGCTCAAGGCCGACCACCTGCTGCCCGTGGCCGGCTCGGTCAAGGCGCGCGGCGGC
>DQED01000204.1 GCA_003525525.1 Desulfovibrio sp. | reverse complement strand
GGTCATGCCGGGGCGCACCTTGATGACGCCTTCGGACACGATCCGCTCGCCGTCGGAAAGGCCCTTCTCGATCAGGTAGTCGTTGCCCACGGCGTCGCCGAGGACCACGGGGCGGGGCGAAACCTGGTTCTTCTCGTCCAGCGCCCAGACCATGGCCCCCTGCTGCGTGTTGAGCACCGCGCCCTGCGGCACGGCGAGCACGGCCTTGTAGTGCGCGCCTTCCAGGCGCACGCGCACGAACTGGCCGGGCAGCACNNTCGGCCCGGACCTTGACCACGCCCGTGGTGGGATCGACCTGCGTGTCCGTGAAGTTGATGCGCCCGGGCTCCTTGTAGGCGCTGCCGTCGGGCAGGGTCAGGCGCACGACGAAGTCGCCCTCCTGGCCGAACGCCACCTTGCCCTCGGCCTGGAGCTTGCGCAGGCGCAGGGACTCCTGCCCGGACATGGAGAAGTTGACGTAGAGCGGATCGACGCGGTTGATGGCGGTGAGCAGGCTTCCGTCGCTCGTGGTGGTGATGAGGCTGCCTTCGGAACGGGCCTCCTTGCTGGTCAGGCCGGAAATGGGGGCCGTGACCTTGGTCCATTCCAGGTTGAGCGAGGCTTCGCGCACCTTGCCCCGGGCGGTCTCCACGGCGGACGTGGTCGAAGCCAGGGTGGTCTTGGCGTCGTCGTAGTCCTTTTTCGCCACCACATCGCCCTTGTAGAGCGTCTCCATGCGTGCGGCGTCGCGCTTGGCCTGGTCCAGGGTGGCTTCGGCCTGGCCCAACGCGCCCTGGGCCTGTTCCAGCGCGGCCTGGTAGGGGGCGGGGTCTATTTCGAACATGAGCTCGCCCCGGCGCACGGGACGGCCTTCCTCATAGTTGCGGCGCAGCAAGATGCCGCCGACCCGGGCGCGGACTTCGACTTCGCGCGAACCCGCGGTCTGGCCCATGAAAGCCATGTCCAGGGGGATGTCGGCGTGCCGGACGGAATGGGCCACGATTTCGGGCGGCGGCGGCGCCTGGGCGGTGGTCTCCTGACCCGAGCTGTCCGTGGCGCAGCCGGACAGGTGCATGGCCAGCAGGGACGCCATACCCAGCGCGGCAAGAAAACGGCATTTCACGAACAAACGGAAAACGGTCATGTCTCCTCCGAAACGAGCCGCGTTGCGTCCACGGAATCCTGGGCGCAGGCGGACTTGCGGGCGTCATCGGTTAGCGTATCTGCCGCTGCGGGGCGTCCCCCCGGGCAAGGAGCGGCATCCAGGCGGCGGCGAAACGGTCGGCCGCCCGGGACGTGAAATGGTAGCCGTCGCTGCGGTCGAACCAGGGCACGAGCAGGTCGGTGTTGGGGCCGGCAAATATCCGGCGTTCGGGGTCGGCGGCCTCGGTCTGGGCGGCGGTGACGGCCGGACAGGACCGGTAGCAGCCGGGGTTGCGCCTGTCGCCGCAGGCGGGGTCCAGGAACAGGGAGGCGCGCGAGACGAAAACATCGGTGCGCGGGCCGACATGGGCACGAATGTCCCCGAGCAGTTCGGCGAGCACCGCGCCGTATTCCTGGCGGGAGAGCCCCATGGCGCAGTCGGCCTCGCCCTGGTGGAACAGGACGTGGGTCGCGGGCAGGCCCCGGGCCGCCAGTGCGTCCAGGGAGCCGGTCAGAAGGTCGTGAAACTGGCCGCCCCGGCTCCAGTGCAGGACCGACGAGCCGCCCCGGGCGATGTCCACGAAGACCACGGCGTCGTACAGACCGCTGTCGACGACCCGGTCGCCCAGGCGCGCCCAGGCGCTCCCCTTGGCGCCCGTGGCCCCGGGAATGGCGTCACGCACGCGGCGGCAGCTGCCGTCGGAAAAGGCGTAGACCGGCTTGACCGCGTCGTAGCCCTCGTCCACCGTGTTGGAGGCGTTGGACTGGCCGAAAACCAGGGCGACCATGGTGCGCCCGGCCGGCAGCGATGCGCAGTCCACGACCGGCAGGTCGGGGTCGCCTTGGTACACGGCCAGCTCCCCTTCGCTGGAGACGACCGGGAGAAAGGGGGCGTATTTGGCCCGCACGGCCTGCGGCTGCGGCGCTTCGCCTGCCGCCGCGGCCGTCCCGGCCGCAAAAAGGGCCAGGACCGTGAGGCCCGCCAGGCCCGCGACGAACCCAAACCGGGCGCATCCGCGTGTGAACGGACGTTCACCTGCCCGGTAAAAAAAATCACACAGCGACGGCATGGGCGAACAACTCCCAGTTGGCGGCGGTCTGGAGGGCCATGTCCACGTCCTCGGGCGTGCGGGCGCACATGAGCGCGGGCATGGCCACGAGGCTGATGAAGTGGTTGACCAGCTCCTGGGCCCGGATGTCGGCCCGGATCTCCCCGAGCTTCTGTCCCTCGAGGATCAGTTTCATGAGGAAGTCCCGGATGGCGGCGTGGTGGCGCATCTTGAGGTCGCGCAGGCGCGTTTCCTCGAACCAGACCACATCGGAGAGGAAGATCACGGGCAGGGCCCGGAACCGGGCCACGAGCTTCATGATGTCTTCGTAAAGGATGCGCAGCGAGTCCATGGGGCCGCGTCCCGTGGAGAGCGCCCGTCGGACGTTGGCTATGTGGAGCTCGTGGTGCTCCTCGAGGATGGCGGCCAGGATGTCGCCCTTGTTCTTGTAATGCCGGTACAGCGCCGCCGCCGAAATACCCACGGCCTCGGCCACGCGGCGTACGGTCACCGCGCCGATGCCGTGCTCGACCACGATGGCGAGCGCCGCTTCGGCGATCTGCTCCCGGCGCAGGGGGGATTCCAAGCGTTCAGCCATGGCTGGAAGTTAACACCTGTTTACGTGGTGTCAAGGAAAGAATTTCAATGTGGAAGGGGCTGATAGCCTGTCCTGCGCAGGGCCGTCAATGCTTGCGCTCCCGGGGGAGAGGGGCGGGTGGCGCGGTTTGTTTCTGCGGCGGCATCGTGACGCCGCAAGCCTGGACGTTTCCGGCCCGGGGGCTGCGGGGCGTCCAGGCTTGCGGGAGCTGCGGGGCGTTTGCCCTAGAAGGTGTAGAGGAAGCCGAGGGAACCCATGAAGGCGTTTTCGGCCTCGTTCGTGAAGCGGTGCCCCCAGATGCTGGTCTTGAGCCCCTGCGGCGCGGCGAAGCCGGTCTGCATGGTGAGGCTCAGCTGTTCGGTGATGGCGTAGGAGTTGTCGAAGTTGACGCCGAGCACCCATTCGCCTTCGGCCAGGTTGCGGCCCATGGTCACGTAGTTGCCCACGCCGCCTGTGGCGACGACGGCCTTGCGCAGGCCGGCGGCGCTGTTCGTGCCGGAGATGACGGCCACGGTCAGGCGGCTTTTGAGCGCCTCGATGAAGCTCACGTCGCGCAGGCTTGCGGCCAGACCCCAGGTGCCGGTCGGGTCCACGCCGATGCTGTTGTTGGCGAATTCCTGGTCGCAGTCGAAGAGAAACGACGTGCCCGGGCCCCATTTGGGCGTGATGACGGGCAGGCGTTCGCTGCCGTTGCTGATGCTCGAATCCTCGCCGCTGGCCACCCAGCCGAAGAGCCCGGGCAGCATCCAGTCGAAGCCGGAATAGGTGACGCCGGCGTCGATGAAATAGCCGCGGCGGCGGTTGCGCTCCCGGTCGCCCGGGGCGGCGTCGCCGTAGATGGCGTCGGCATAGAACTTGACGGGATCGAGGGCTTCCACGGTGAGCGCGAGGCCGCCCCACCACATGGCGTTCTGGTTGTCCTTGTAGGGATAGCCCGTGGTGTTCAAGTAGCTGCCGGCCGAAAGCAGGCCGGCGTTGAACAGGCCGTCCTGATCGGCGTTCTTGCCGTAGACGCCGACCAGGCCCCAGGGCGTGGCCGCGAAGCCGTCCACGGTCACGGGCAGGGCGAGCTGGTAGACGTCGAAGGTGTCGCCGACCTGCGTGGTGGTCTGCTGGAAGGTCCGGTTGGCGGCGAGCAGCCTGCCGTAGGCGGCCTGGACCGAGAGGTTTTCACTCACCGGGATGTTCACATGCAGCGCCGCGCTCGACTGGTCGCCGTCGTCGGCGGCGAGCACGATGCTGTCGTAGAAGACCTCGGTATGGGGCACGGACAGAGGCTGGTAACCGGCCGTCACCTCGATGTCGGTGCCGGGGAACTTGAACTGCAGGTAGGCGAGATAGGGCTCGATGGCCACCTGCGGGTTGGCCGCGGTCAGGTAGCCGTGGCCCCAGGCCTCGTCATCGACGCGCATACCGAAGCGGAACTTGAGGTTTTCGTTGGCCACGAAGTCGCTGCGCAGCCGCAGGCGCTGCCAGATGGTCATGCGGTCCTCGGTCCGGGTTCCGGTCTCGTCCCAACCGGTGAAATTGCGGTTGGCGAAGAAAACGCCGTAGACGCGTGTATCGCCGGCCATGCGCACTTCCGTGGCGGCGTGCGCGCCGGCGACCGAGGCCGCCACGAAGAGCAGAGCGGCGAAAAGGTGCTTTACTCGCATGCTGGATGTCTCCCTTGATGTGTACAGTTGGAACAGGACGTTTTCATAACACTATTTTCTGATTCGTATGTTGTCCAGCAACTCCTCCCTCCGGTTGCGGGTTGGGGCCGGTTCACCAGGCGCGGGCGATGCGAAAGACGGCCACGGCCACGGCGAAGCCCAATGCCGTGTTGGCGATCACGGCAAAGGCGGCCCATTTCCAATGCGTTTCCCGGGCCATGACGGTGACCGTCACGAAACAGGGCGCGTACAAAATGGTGAAGGCGAGTAGCGCCAGGGCCACGGCCGGGGTGAAACCCGGGTCGGCGGCCAGGCGCGCGGACAGGGTCTCCGGCGCGTCGGGCGAGGCTTCGCCCAGGTCGTAGGCGGTGCCCAGGGTGGACACCACCACCTCCTTGGCGGCGAGCCCGCCGATAAGCGCGATGTTGACGCGCCAGTCGAAGCCCGCCAGGCGGCTTGCGCCCGTAAGGGCCACGCCGAGCCGGCCGGCGAGCGAGGCGCGCAGGGCTTCCTCGGCCCGGATGTTGCCCAGGGCGTCGATCTCCTGCGAGAGCGCCGCGCGGGCCTCGCCCTCGGGCAGCGCGTCGCGCGCGGCCGCAAGTTCCAGGCGCTTGGCGTCGAAGGCTTCCTGGCGTGCGGCGGGCAGGCCGGGAAAGGTCATGGCCGCCCACATCACGATGGAGATGGCCAGGACCACGGTGCCGGCCTTTTTGACGTACTGCCAGGCGCGCTCGAAGGTGTGGATGCAAAGCCCGCGCAAGGTGGGCAGGCGGTAGGGCGGCAGCTCCATGAGAAAGGGCGTCGAGGCCCCGGGGATGACCGTTGCGCGCCACAATTTGGCCACGCCCAGGGCGGCGGCCCAGGAGGCGAGGGTGACGGCGAACATGACCAGCCCCGGATGCTTGGGGAAAAATGCGGCGATCAGCAGGAGATAGACCGGAATTTTCGCGCCGCAGGCCATGAACGGGGCGCTTAAGATGGTGGCCAGGCGTTCCTTGGGGCTGCGCAGGGTCCGGGCGGCCATGACCCCGGGCACGGCGCAGCCGCCGGGGATGCCGCCGGAGATGATGAACGGCATCACCGACGCCCCGTGCAGGCCGAAGGCCCGGAACACCCGGTCGAGCATGTAGGCCATGCGCGCCGTGTAGCCCAGGTCTTCCAGGCACGAGAGCAGGAAGAACATGACGCAGATGAGCGGCACGAATCCGAGCACGCCGCCGACGCCGGCAATGACGCCGGAAACGACCAGGGAGCGCAGCAAGCCTTCGGGCAAAAGCGCCCCGACCGTGTCGCCGAGCAGGCCGAACCCCGCCTCCAGCCAGGCCATGGGATAGCTCGAAACGAGAAACGTCAGTTGGAACATGCCGAACAGCACGGCCAGCATGATGAGCGGGCCGGCCACGGCGTGGGTGAGCACCCGGTCGCAGGCGTCGGTGACGGCGATGCGGTCCGGGGAGGCGTTTTTCTTGAGCACGCCCCGGCGCAGCAGGGAACTGATGAAGCCGTAGCGGTAATCGGAGATGACGGCCTCGGGAAAGGTGTTCTGGGTGGCCTTGATGCGGCGGGCGAGCGCGGCTGCGGTTTCTTCGAGAAAGGCGGCGGTCGCGCCGGCGCGGCGGCCCAGGGCCCGGACGTCCTCGTCGTTTTCGAGATATTTGAGCGCGAGCCAGCGGGCCGGGAAACGGTCGACGAGGAAGCGGTCGGCTTCGATGCGCGCCTGCATGGCGAAAAGCGTCCGGTCCACGTCCGCGCCGTAGGAGAGCTCCAACGGCTTCCATTGGCCGCGCCGCGCCCTGGCGTAGTCCAGGGCCTCGCGCACGAGCGTATCCGTGCCTTCGCCCACGCGGGCCACGGTCTCGACCACGGGCAGGTCGAGCAGGCGCGCGAGCAGGCCCGTGTCGAGGACCATGCCCCGGCGGCGGACCTCGTCCATCATGTTGAGCGCAAGGACCACGGGCGCACCGAGTTCGAGCAGCTGCACCGTGAGGTAGAGCCCGCGCTCCAGGGTGCCGGCATCGACCACGTCGATGACACAGCTCGGCTTTTCCTCCACGAGAAAGGTGCGCGCGGCCTGTTCGTCGGCGCAGTAGGCGGTCAGGGAATACATGCCCGGCAGGTCGACCAGTGTCAGGTCGCGGCCGACGGAGCGCACCCGGCCCTCGCGCTTTTCCACGGTGACTCCGGGATAGTTGCCCACGTGCTGGCGCGCGCCGGTCAGGGCGTTGAAAAGGGTGGTCTTGCCGCAATTGGGGTTGCCGGCCAGGGCGAAAGTGAGGGACGGGGGCATGGCCTATCTTCCCTTCCCAGGCGCTTGGGGCGCGGGCGCGTCGTCGCCCGGGGCGACGGACACGGCATCGCCGCCGCCGGCCTTGGCCGCGTACAGGGCCGCGTCGCAGCGGGCGGCCAGTGAGACGGCGTAGGGTCTGGCGTCTTGGCGGGGATCGAAACGGGCCAGGCCGATGCTGGCCGAGACGCCGTATTCCTGGCACGCGGCAAAGCGGCGGCGGATGCGTTCGGCCGACAGCTGGATCGGGGTCAGCGGGTTGCGGGTGAGGAGCACGGCGAATTCGTCGCCGCCGAGACGAAAGGGCATGTCCAGCCCTTCGCGGGTGGAATCGAGCAGGGTTTTTCCCATGCCAGCCAACACCGCGTCGCCGGCCGGATGGCCGAAGCGGTCGTTGACGCCCTTGAAGGCGTCGCAGTCGAGGAAGGCCAGCCACAGGGAATGGCCGCAGGATGCGGCTTCCTCGGCGAGTTCCGGCAGCGTCGCGTCGAAGTGACGACGGTTGAAGAGTCCGGTCAGGCCGTCGGTGCGGGAGAGGTCGGCGAAATGGCGTTCGCGGCGCTTGGTTTCGTCGAGCAGAGCGCTCAGCCAGGTTTCCCGGGTTTCCACGCCGTGGGCCAGCCAGTTGAGGTCGCGCTTGAGGCGCAGGAGCTCGTGCTCGTCGTCGCCCTGGGGCGGCAGGGGCAGGCGGCGCTGGTATTCGCCGCGGCGCAGGGCCGCGCAAAAGGCGTTGATGGCCGCGACGTCGCCAAGGACCACGAACCGCGCCGCCAGGCGCGACAGGGGCAGCGTCAACACGAGCGCCCCGGCCAGCCACAAGCCGAGCATGCGCCCGGGCGAAGCGACCATGTCGTTTTCCAGAAGATACAGGGCCACGCCCGGGGGCAGGGCGAAAAGGAGCAGGAACACCACACGCATGCGCGTGGTGACGCCGATGCCGCTCATTGGGCGTGGCTTTCCCGCGGCGCTGGCCCGGGGCATCGCGGCGGCCTGTCCGGCCTGTACCCTGTCGGCGGCGGATACGGTTTGCATGGGCCCGTCCTTGCTCTCGTGCGTCATGGCCACGGCGGCGCTGTTCTCAGGCCCGTCCCGGGGCCTCGCGGAAGGTCTGGGTCAGGCGGCGCAGCGCTTCCTTTTCCGCCGTAAACGCCGCCACCACGTCCGGATCGAATTGCGTGCCGGCGCAGGCGACGATTTCGCGGCAGGCCCGATCGAAATCCATGGCCGGGCGGTAGGGGCGCGTTTGCAACATGGCCGAGAGGCTGTCGGCCACGGCGATGACGCGCGCCCCGAGCGGAATGTCGCGCCCGGCAAGGCCGGCGGGGTAGCCTCGGCCGTCGAAGCGTTCGTGGTGGGCGCGCACCATGGCGACCACGCCCATTTCCGCCAGGCAGGAAAGCGGCGCGAGAATCTCGCCGCCCATGGCCGGGTGCGCCTGCATGCACGCCCATTCCTCGGGCGTCAGGCGGCCGGGTTTCAGGAGCACCGCGTCAGGCACGCCGATCTTGCCGATGTCGTGGAGATGGCCGGCCACATGGACCACGTTGGCCTGGGCCTGGGGCAGGCCCAGCCCGGCGGCCAGCACCCGCGCCACCTCGGCCACTTCTTCGGAGTGGGCCTGGGTGTGGGTGTCCTTGGCGTCGATGGCCCGCCCCAGGGAGGCGGCCAGCTCGTGGACGAGATGGATGACCCCGGCGTCGCCGACCTGTATGCGGCGCAGAGCGTCTGGAAGGCTCTGCACCCCGGCGACAGGGCGTTGCGGCGCATACGTCCTGCCGTTCACCGGGCACTGCAAAGCGTCGGCGCCGCATGGTTCTGGCATGGCGGCCGCCTCGATGGTCCGGGTGTCCGGGGTGTGCGGCGTTGGGGAGTGGGGCGGTGAAAGGCGAATGGCGGCGCGGTGCTGCATGCGCGGGTGCTCCAAAATGCATCGAATCGTCGATCCGTTTCTGCTTCGCTCCGGGCGGCCGCTTGCAGAGCGTGCTTGCCGGAGGCTCGCGACGTCGCATGTTCCGTATGCGATGGCGCAGGGATACGCCTAAATGAAAATGGTTGTCAATGTCGAATGGGTCGGATGGAAACAAAAAGCGCCTCCGACGGCGGACCGTCGGAGGCGCTTGGCAAACAACGCGGCGGAAGGCCTAATACGCTTCTTCGTACTCCAGATCGTCCTTGGTCACCGGATGGCGGAAGGTGTGGATGGCCCATACCTGGTAGATGATGACGATGGGCACGAAGACCAGGGCCACGCCGAGCATGATGGAAAGGGTCAGCGACGTGGAGGAGGAGTTCGCGATGGTCAGCGAATAGGCCGGGTTGAGGCTCGAGGGCAGAAGCGCCGGGAAGATGCCGACCACGCCGAAGAGCGCGGCCCCGCCGATGAGCAGGGCCGAGCCGACCCAGGCGGCCAGCGGCCGCGCCTGGCGGCGGTAGCTGTAGGTCAGCAGCAGCCCGGCCACGGGCACGAGCAGGATGGCGAAAAGGACCGGATGCACGAGGTAGTTGGTGAAAAGCTGCGTCATGCCCCAGGACATGACGAGGAACAGCACCACCAGCACGGCCACGACCGGCCAGAGCTTGCCGGCCAGGCGCATGGCCCGGTCGCGGATCTCGCCTTCGGACTTGAACGCCAGCCACAGCGCGCCGTGGTGGGCGAAGAGGAAGACGAAGAGCAGGCCTCCGGCCAGGCCGTAGGGGTTGAGCAGGGTGAGCAGGTTGCCCTGGAGGATGCCGTTTTGGTCGATGGGCACGCCCTTGAAGATGTTGGCGAAGGCTACGCCAAGCAGCAGCGCGGGCAGGAAGCTGCCCAGGAAGTTGCAGGCGTCCCACAGCTTGCGCCAGCCGGCGCTGTCCACCTTGGAGCGGAACTCCAGCGTGACGCCGCGCAGGATCAGGGCGAAAAGCAGCAGCATCAGCGGGGTGTAGAGGCTCGAGAACATGATGGCGTACGTCTTGGGGAACGCGGCGAAGGTCACGCCGCCGGCCGTGATGAGCCACACCTCGTTGCCGTCCCAGAAGGGGCCCATGGCGTTGTACATGATGCGGGTTTCAGTGTCGTTTTTGGAGAAGAAGGGGCGGATGATGCCGATGCCGAAGTCGAATCCGTCCAGGACGAAATAGACCGCCCAGAGCACTCCCCACAGGATAAACCAAGTGGTTCCGAGATCCATGGCCATTCTCCTTAAAGCTTGCCGCCGGCCGGGCCGGGGTTCGGGCTTGTTGCGTCGAAAGGAATCCCGTTTCGCCAAAAGGCCCTATGCCGGTTCCTTGCGGGCGTACTTGGCCAGCAGGAAGATGTCCAGGGCCGCGAGCAGGATGTAGACCACGAAGAAGGCCACGAGGCTGATGGCGACCTGTTCGACGGCGATCGGCGAAACGGCGTCCTTGGTGCGCATGAGGCCGTAGACGATCCAGGGCTGGCGGCCGACCTCGGCCACGGCCCAGCCGGCCTGGAGGGCGATGTAGGGCACGGGGATCATCCAGACGAAGGCCTTGAGCAGCTTGGGCGAGCTCTCAGCGGGATGGTGGCGGGAGATGAAGGCCAGCACGGCCATGACGAGCATGAGCGTGCCAAGCCCGACCATCAGGCGGAAGGCGGAGAAGGTCAGCGTCACGGGCGGACGGTCTTCCTTGGGGAAGTCCTTGAGGCCCTTGACCTCGGCCGAGGGGTCGTTGAAGGCCATGAGGCTCAGGATGCTCGGAATGCGCCCGATCTGGATGCTGTTGCCCTCGTTGGCGGGATCGGGCACGGCCAGGAGATACATGGGAGCGTTCTTCTGGGTTTCCCAGTGGGATTCCATGGCCGCGAGCTTGGCCGGCTGGACTTCGGCCACGATGTTGCCCTGCCGGTGGCCGACCAGGGCCACGACCAGGGAGAAGATCAGCGCGAACGCCGCGCCCACGCGGAAGGACTTGGTGAAGAAATCGACGTTTTGCTTGCGCAGCAGGTGGTAGGCGGAAACGCCCACCACGAAGAAGCCGCCGAGCGCCCAGGCGCCGGTCACGGTGTGGAAGAATTCGTTCCAGCCGTAGGGGTTGGTGACGACGTCAAGGAAGCTGCCCAGTTCCGCCCGGCCGTTTTGGATCACATAGCCCACCGGGTGCTGCATGAAGCCGTTGGCCAAGAGGATCCACAGGGCGGAAAGGTTGGCGGCGAAGGCCACGATCCAGATACAGACCGCGTGGAACTTGGGCGAGAGCTTTTCCCAGCCGAACACCCACACGGCGACGAACGTGGATTCGAGGAAAAAGGCCGCCGTGGCTTCGATGGCGAGCAGCGAGCCGAAGATGTCGCCCACGAATTCCGAGTAGCGCGACCAGTTGGTGCCGAACTGGAATTCCAGGGTGATGCCTGTGACCACGCCCAGGGCGAAGTTGATCAGAAAGAGTTTCCCCCAGAACTTGGCCATGCGTTTGTACGTCTCGTCGCCCGTGCGCACGTACTTCGTCTCCATGACCGCCGTGATGAGCGACAGGCCCAAGGTGAGCGGCACGAAGATGAAGTGAATGAATGTGGCGAAGGCGAACTGCAACCGGGAAAGCATTAATACGTCCATGATCCGTCTCCTTTTCCTCCGTCTGGTCCAAAGGTCCTTGACTTCCCTTGGCGCATCGTCCCTGGCGTTGCCGTAGCGGCATGGCGCGGCCTTTCATGCCGCCTGCCGCCCGCCCTTTTGGGCCTTTCCTAGCACCCTGCCGGGGAAAATGCACCAACCCCACGATGTTTTCCGCTTGCGCGGCCCTGTATTTTCACGGTCCGGGAGACCGCTTCGCGCACCCTTGCGCCTCTTCCTCGGCCAAGCGGGCCAGCGTCGTGCCGGCCAGCGTCTCCCGCAGCTGCGTGCGCGCCTTCTCCCACACCAGGTGCACCGAGCAGATGCACTGCCGGTCGCAGCTTTCCGGGCGATGGATGCAATCGTTTAAAAAGATTTCCCCGTCGATGGCCTCGACCACGGAGAGCAGGGTGAGCTCCTCGGGCCGCGTGACGAGCTCGTAGCCGCCTTGCGCGCCCTGGCGGATGGCGATGATGCCGGCCCTGGCCAACTGCTGCGCCACCTTGCCCAGAAACTGGGCGGGAATGTCCATGGCCTCGGCGATTTCCTTGCGGCCGATGATGCCGCGGTCGCGGTGCATGGACAGGTAGAGCAGGCAGCGTATGGCGTATTCGCCGGCGCGGGTCAGACGCATGACGGACCTCAATGTGGATTAATCGGACTTGATTGATCCTATATACGGCCCACGCGGGCCTGTCAACGGAATTCCCGTCGCCGTATGCGGTTATTCTCTGGCCAGGACGGCCGCGGCAAGGGCCGGGGCGTAGCGGTCGATGAGGTGGCGGGCGATGCTCGATACCGGAGGCAGAGCGGCCGGGGGATTTTTCACCGAAAACCAGGCCGCGCTCTCCAGTTCCGTCGTGTCCACGGTCAGTTCGCCACCGGCGTAGCGAGCCGTGAAGCCGGCCATGATCTGGCTCGGGAAGGGCCAGTTCTGGCTGCCCGCGTAGCGGATGTCGGCAACGGTCAGGCCCGTTTCCTCCAGGACTTCGCGTACGACGCATTCCTCGAAGGACTCGGCGAATTCCACGAAGCCGGCGACCATCCCGTACTGGCCCTGTGGCCAGCCGGGCTTGCGCACGAACAGGTATTCCTCGCCGCGGCTGATGAGCACGATCACCGCGGGGTGGATGCGGGGGTAGTATTCCCGGGCGCAGTCCGGGCAGCGCGCGCCGAAGCTGCCGGGAATCTCGCGCGGCGCGCCGCCGCAGGCCGGGCAGACGCGGCTGCGGTCGCGCCAGTGCAGCACCTGCCGGGCAAGCCCGGCCAGCGTGAGCAGGGCTTCGCCGAGGCTTTCGGAACGGTAGCCCGAGGGCACGGCGCGCAGGGCGTGGGGGATGTCCGCCTCGGGCTCCAGGCGCAGGGCGCGAAGCGGCAATCCCCGCCACGTGCCGACGTAGACCGGCGGCACGGCAAAGGGGCCGGCCGGGGCTTCGGGGCCGAAGGGCAGTTCGGGCGTTTGGCCCGCCACTGCCGCGCGCACGAGCAAAGCGTCCCCACGAAGGGCCAGCCAGTAGCCGGGCGCGCCGGGCACGTCCGCATCCGGGGTGCCGAAGGCGTAGTCGGCGGCGATCAAGGCGCGATTGAAGGCGAGGTTGACGGCTTCGGGGTAGGGCATGGCGTCCTCGTGCGTTTGCGCGGGCCGCCTTCCCGGCCCGCGTCCCGGAGGATACGCCGGCCGGCGGGTTTTGGCCAGCGCGCGCGGCCTTGACGCCGCGCCTGCGCCCTGGCACAGCCGGAAACGGGAGCACAGGGAGGACGCCATGCGCGACGCCGTCGCCGATGCCGAAGCCATTTTCCGGGCGGGACTCGCCCGGGTCGATCCCCTGGCCATGATGGGCCGGGTGCTGACCCTGGACGGGGACATCCTGCGGGTGACCACCGAAACCGAATGCCATGCCTACGACCTGGCGCGCTACCGGCACATCTATGTGCTCGGCGCGGGCAAGGCCGCGGCGCGCATGGCGCTCGGTCTCGAGCGGATTTTGGGCGACCGGATCGCGGACGGCGTGGCGGCGGTCAAGGAAGGCTACCTGGAGACGCTTTCGCGCATCCGCCTCATGGAGGCGGCCCATCCCGTGCCCGACGCGCGCGGCGTGGCCGCGGCCCGGGAGGTGCTCGCCCTGGCCGGAAAAGCCGGCCAGGGCGACCTCGTCATCGTGCTCGTTTCCGGCGGCGGCTCGGCCATCCTAGCCGCGCCCCTGGAACTGCCCGGCCATCGCCTGACCCTGGCCGACAAGCAGCAGACCACGCGGGTGCTGCTCTCCTGCGGCGCGACGATCCAGGAGATCAACTGCGTGCGCAAGAAGCTCTCGGCGGTCAAAGGCGGCAGGCTCGCGGCGGCCATCGCCCCGGCCCACTGCCTGGGGCTGCTCCTGTCCGACGTGGTCGGCGACGACCTCGACGTCATCGCCAGCGGCCCCACCGTGCCCGATCCGACGACCGGGGCCGACGCCCTGGCCGTGCTTGCGCGCTACGGCGTGACGGACACCGTCGCGCCGGACGCCCTGGCCGTGCTAAACGACGTGGCCGCCGGCCGCGCGCCCGATACGCCCAAACCCGGCGACCCGGCGTTTACGCACACGCGCACCGTGCTCGTGGGCACCAATTTCCAGGCCCTGCTCGCGGCACGGGACAAGGCGGCCGCGCTCGGCTACGCCACGGTGATCGTCACCTCCCACCTGACGGGCGAGGCGCGGGAGATGGCCAACCTGTTTCTGGGCATGGCGCGCGACATCGCCGAATACGGCGTGCCTCTGCCGCGCCCGGCCTGCGTCATCGCCGGCGGCGAGACGACCGTGACCCTTCGCGGCCATGGCAAGGGCGGGCGCAACCAGGAGATGGCCCTGGCCTATCTGGCGGGACTTGGTCGCGACGCCAAGAACGCCGAGGACGCCGTGTTCCTGGCCGCCTCCACCGACGGCTCCGACGGCCCGACCGACGCCACGGGTGCGTTCGCGTCGCTGTCCATCCTGCGGCGGGGCCAGGCTCTCGGGCTCGATGCCGGGCGCTATCTCGCCGACAACGACGCCTACCACTATTTCGAGGCCGTGGGCCGGCTGCTCAAGACCGGCCCCACCAACACCAACGTCTGCGACATCAAGGTGCTGCTCACGCCGTAACACTGCCTTCGGGCATAAAAAGGTTGGCCTGGGCGACGGCGTATCTGGCGGATGCGGTCAGGCACCCGCCCAAGACGGTCAACGAAAGGCGTAACGCCTTCAAGCGCCGCTTCGAAACGGTTGCACCCACCGTGTTGTGGGCGCAGCTCACAAAGCTCGAAGCCCTCAACTACCTCCAGCACCAATGCGTAACCCGGTCCGGGTATGCGGCGAGCAAGGAACGCAAGAACCCGGCCGCGGCCTGGGTTTGGGGCCAGGACTTCCTGGACGGGTTTCCGGCCGGGAACCCGTGGAAGGCGGTGAAGAAGGTCCCCGAGGAGCGGGCCCCGCGCGACGTGCCGTCGGAGAAGGACTTCCGGAAGGTGATGCTCCTGACGTTGCTCAACACGGCTGCCAGGAAGGGCGGAATATTCCGCCTGACTGGGCCGACGTGGTCTACGCCGGCGGCCATATCCGGCCGGGATCGCGCAAGCGTCGGGACGGGGCCATGGAGTACGCCTTGGTGCCCATGGACGAAGAGTTCTACGAACAGGTGTTGTTGCAGCACAGGCAGCAGGCCTGGACGTCCCATGTGTTCGTGCGGGATGTCGGCCGGCATATGGGCAAGCCGCACAAGGAAAACCGGGACTTCCCCCAGGCGCTTTGCCGGGCGGCGGGAGTCCGGGAATTCGGCTGCCACGCCATCCGGCACTTGACGGCTTCTGTCCTGGCCAACTCGACCATGCCCGTCGTGCTGGTCCAGAAGGTGCGACGACATGCCCGGCTGGCCACCACGAAAAAGTATGTGCGCGCCATCGACCAGGCCAAGCCGTTCCTGCGGGTCTTGGGGCGCAAACGTTCCGGGAGCGTGCCGGCGAACGTACATAAGCAAAGAGCCCCGGAGGGTGCATCCTCCGAGGCTCTCGTAAGTGGCCTGAACCACTCTTCTTAATCTGGCGGGGCCGACGAGACTTGAACTCGCGCCCTCCGACGTGACAGGCCGGCGTTATAACCAGCTTAACTACGACCCCGCATATCTCTGGTAGGCGGAACAGGACTCGAACCTGTGACCCTCGGCTT
>DQED01000091.1 GCA_003525525.1 Desulfovibrio sp. | reverse complement strand
GATGCCGGCCACGGCCAGGGCCGAAAGCTGGAGCCGGGGGTCGTAGGCGGCAAGGGGCGCGAAGCAAAGGATGGCGGCAAGGGCCAGGAACAGGCCGTCGAGCAGCGCCTTGTCGCGACGCAGCGCCAGCATGAGCCCGAAGGCGGCGAACATGAGCGCCGCGCGCATGAGGCTCGGCGAGGCCCCGCCCAGCCAGCAGTAGGCCGCAACCAGCGGCCCGGTCAGCACGAGCGCCAGGTGGGGCCTGGGCAGGCGCAGGCAGATGCCGGGAAAAAGCCGGACCACAAGCGCGGTCAGGCTCAGGCCCATGGCGGCCACGAATCCCACGTGCATGCCGGACAGGGCCAGGGTGTGGGCGAGCGACGCCCGCCGCACGAGATCGACGTCCGCGGCGGAAAGGCCCGCGCGGTCGCCGAAGACAAGCGCCAGGACCATGGCCCGCCCCGCTCGCGCGGCGGCGTCCGGCGCTTCCCGCGCCGCCAGGAGCGCCTCCGTCTTTTCCCGCAGCGCCTCGCGCCAACGCGCCGGGCCGTCGCAGCTTTGCGCCAGGAGCGAGACCGGCTCCCTGTCGCCCCGGACGTAGGCGCGCCAGAAAATTCCCTCCAGGCGGCGGCTGAAGGCGAAATCCGGCCCGCCCGGATTGTCGAAGCCGTCGGTCGTGCGCACGCGGGCCGTGACGCCAAGGCGCGCGCCAGGCACCGGGCGAAAGGCCGGGCGGTCGATGGTCAGCAGCAGCTTCCCGGGCAGGGGCGCGCCCCCTGCCGCGCCCTCCGTGACCGTCGCGTCCTCAAGAACCACGCCGAGCCGTCCCCCGGGGCGGCCCTCCACGGCAGCCACCCTGCCGGCGACGGCACAGGGCTTGCGCGCCGTAACGCAGGCCGGGACGTTCGTGGGCGCGGGCGGCATGGCGAGAAATCCGGCGGCGTAGCCGAGGGCAAAGGCCAGACAGAGCGCACGCAGGCGCGGACGGCCCGGGGCGGGCCTCGGGAAGAGCGCGAGCAGCAACAGGCCGCACAGCGCGGGCAACGGGAAGGCCACGGCCAGGATGCCTGCGGCATAGGCCGGCAGGCAGGGCTGCCAGGGGAGCAGCGGCGGTGCGGCGCGCGGCGTTTCGGAGGGCGGTCGTTTGCAACGTGGCGCCATGGTCGGCAATCCCCTGCTGCGCCGCGTCGCGGCGTGGCCAATCTTCTACGGCCCCTGCGCGCCGCGCGCAAGGCCGGCTTGTCAGGACACGGCCAAGCGGGTACAACGGCGGCGAATCTCGAAAAAGTCCTTGCCCGCCGGGGCCGGGGGGAATGCCGTCATGCCGCGACTTTTCTGCCTGCTGTTGCTCGCCTGCTGCTGCCTTGGCGCGTGGGGCTGCGCCAAAGGGGCCCTGCCGATCATCACGCCCCAGGAATTCGAAGCCTCCTGCCGCTCCGATCCGGCCGGCGCGGACGCGGCCTGCGCCTCCCGGGTCTGCGCCGTTTTCCAGGCGGTGGCCACGGATTACCACGAGGACATGGCCGCCTGCCAGGCGTCGTGCAAGCAGCGCGCCGAGGAACTCGAAGCCGACGCGCCGGGCGCGTGCGCGGCCAAGGTGAGAAAGACCCGGGATACCTGCCTGGAATTTTGCAACCGCAAATTCTACCGGTGCAACTGCGCCAAATAGCCCGCGGGCGGTCCACGGGCCGTTGGCGTCGCGCCGGGCCCGCCGCCGCTTCCGGCGACGGGCGAAACCGCACAAGGAGTAAGCGATGGCGGTCAAAAAGATCCTGATGCTCGTCGGTGACTACGTCGAAGACTACGAAGTCATGGTGCCCTACCAGATGCTCGTCATGGTCGGACACGACATCAAAACCGTGTGCCCGGGCAAGAAGGCCGGGGAAACGGTGCGCACGGCGGTCCACGACTTCGAGGGCGACCAGACCTACAGCGAAAAACCCGGCCACAACTTCCAGCTCAACTACGACTTCGACGCCGTGGACGAGAAGTCCTTCGACGCCCTGGTCGTGCCGGGCGGGCGCGCGCCGGAATACATCCGGCTCAACCCGCGCGTCATCGAGATCGTCAAGCATTTCGGCGCGGCGAAAAAGCCCATCGCGGCCATCTGCCACGGCCAGCAGGTGCTGGTGGCGGCGGACGTGGTTTCCGGCTGCAACTGCATGGCCTACCCGGCCGTGCAGCCGGACATCGAGCGTGCCGGCGGCACCTACGTCGGCCCCAACGCGACGTTCACCAACGCCGTGGTCAGCGGCAACCTCGTCACCGGCCCGGCCTGGCCGGCCCATCCGGAATGGATGCGCAAATTCCTGGAGATGCTCGGCACGAAAATCGAACCGTAGCCTTTGCCCGGGGACGCGCCGCGCGGGGTCTTGTCGGCCCTTCGCGGCGCGCTTTCGGCTGGGCCGTGCCGCCACGCGGCCCCAACGCTGCCGGATTGCCCCGGATTCTTCTCTTTTTTCCCTCGCCAAGGAGTGGTATGGTCTTCGCCGTGAAACGGCCCGGGAGCATGGCAAGCGCACCCGGCGCAACGAGGCCCCATGATCGACAAGACCAAGATTGAACGGCTGCGACAGGTCATCGGCGATTTCGCCGTCAACAAGGGAAAGGTGCTCCTGCTTTTCTCCTTCCTGCTTTTCATCGTGGCCGCTTATTATGTGATGGATTTCGTGACCGAGGACAGCCTCGCGGTGAAGTACAAAAAGACCACCGCCCTGGTGGAAGAGGTCCAGGAAACGAAAAACGTCCTGACCATCGTGACGAGCCAGGGGTTCTTCGTGGTCGATCCCGGGTTGCGTTCGGACAAGTTCAAGAACATCGCCGACTTCTTCCGCAAGGTGAAGGAGGACGGCTCGCCCGTGCGCATCGATTACAAGGACGTGGGCAACGACAAGGTCATCGAAAACGTCTTCTACCGCGCCGAATCCACCAAGTTCGGCAAGATCGGCTCGCTCAAGTAGCTCCCCGCCCGACGCCGCACCATGTCGCCTTCCCTGACCGGCCTGTCGGCCGCCCTTGCCGCCACGGTCGTCTGGGCCGGCAATTTCGTGGTGGCCCGCGGCATCGCCCACGCCATCCCGCCCATCCAGCTCAATTTCTGGCGCTGGCTGCTGGCGCTCGCCTGCCTGCTGCCCTGGGCGCTGCCGCACCTGCGCGCCGACTGGCCGCTCATGCGCCGCCACTGGCGGCACCTTTCGGTCATGGGCCTGCTCGGCGTCACGCTGCTCAACGCATTCGTCTACAAGGCCGGCCAGACGACCCAGAGCCTCAACATGGCCCTGCTCGTGCCCACGGCGCCGGTCATCATCATGCTGCTTTCCCGCATCCTCTACGCCGAACCCATCACCTGGCGGCGGCTGGCGGGCATGGGCGTCGTGCTGTGCGGCGTCCTGACGCTTCTCTCCCGGGGCGACTGGCAGCATCTGGCGGCCGTCCGCTTCAACCCCGGCGACCTCTGGGCCCTTGCCGGCGCAGCCAGCTTCGCGCTCTATTCGCTTTTCGTGCGCAACCGCCCCAAGGGGCTGTCCCTTGCCGGGTACAACGCCGCCACCTTCGCCCTCGGCCTCGTGTTCCTGCTGCCGGGGCTCGCCGTGGAAGTCGCCGTCCTGCCCGCCCCGGCGCTCACCGTGCCCGTGGTCGCGGGCATCGCCTATGCGGGCATCGGCTGCTCCACGATCGCCTACGTCCTCTGGACGCGGGCCATCGCGGGCATCGGCCCGGTGCTTGCGGGCATGGTCTACTACAGCCTGCCGCTTTTCACCGCCGTCGAATCGGCCTGGCTGCTCGGGGAGTCCATCGCGTCCTTCCACATCGTCGGCGGCGGGATGATCATCGCGGGCATCCTGTTCGCCACGGTGGACAGGCGCGTGCTCCATCTGCCCGCGCCGCGCCGCCACGCAGACTGAGCGCGGCAAGACGGCCGCGACCGGTCGCCGTACGCCGGGCAACAAGAAAGGGACTTCTCCCTGAGGCGAAGTCCCTTGTCCGAAAGGCCGTCAGCGGCGACACGTATCGCGGCGGTTCCCGCTCTCTGCGCGCTTCCCCTCGTGTCGCGTCCTCGAAAACAGTTGCTCTTCTTTCGAGAGCAACATGCTTAAATAACTATTTTTTCTTAAAAAATACTGACATATTTTTTAAGGGTCGCAACACTAGAAATTGAGGTTGAGCTTCTTGCGGAACGCTTCCAGGTTGCGGCAGGCCCGCTGCCGGGCCGTGGCGTTGCCCTTTTCCAGGATCTCCCGCACGAGGTCGGGCTTGGCGTCGAAAGCCTTGCGCCGGTCGCGGATGGGTTCCAGGAAGGCGGTCATGGACTCGACGAGCAGCTTCTTGCAGTCGCCGCAGCCCCAGGTGGCGTGGGTGCAGCCCTCGACGATCTCGGGCAGCCGCGACGGGTCGGTCAGAAGCTCGTGGTAGGGGTAAAGGTTGCACTCCTTGGGATCGCCGGGGTCGGTCAGCCGGGCGCGCTTTTCGCAGGTCAGCATGCTCATGACCTTCTTCTTCATGCTCGCCGGATCCTCGGACAGGCCGATGGCGTTGCCGTAGCTCTTGCTCATCTTGCGCCCGTCGAGGCCCGTCAGCTTGGCGTCGGGCGTCAGCAGGGCCTGGGGCTCGGGGAAGAAGTTCCCGTAGAGGTGGTTGGCGCGTCGGGCGATCTCCCGGGTCAGCTCCAGGTGCGGCAGCTGGTCCTGGCCCACGGGCACGAAGGCCGGCTTGTAGAGCAGGATGTCCGAGGCCATGAGCACCGGATAGCCCAGGAAGCCGTAGGTGGTCAGATCCTTGGCCGCGAGCTCGGTCAGCTGGTCCTTGTAGGTGGGGCAGCGCTCGAGCCAGGAAACGGGCGTGAGCATGGACAGCAGCAGATGCAGCTCCACATGCTCCTTGACCTGGGACTGCTGGAACAGCACGCATTTTTCCGGATCGAGCCCGGCCGCCACCCAGTCCTTGACCAGTTCCGGCACGAAGCCCTTGATGCGTTTGGGGTCGGCGTATTCCGTGGTCAGCGCGTGCCAGTCGGCCACGAAGAAAAGGCACTCGTGGGTTTCCTGGAGCTCGACCCAGTTTTTCAGCACGCCGAAGTAGTGGCCCAGGTGCAGGGGGCCGGTGGGGCGCATGCCGGAGACGATCCGCTTGTTTTCCTTGGGGGTGTTCTCACTCATGGCAATATGATCCGTTTCCTCGTGAAGGGTATGGAAAAAAGGCGAAGGGAGGTTCCCCCGCCTAGAGCAGCATCCGGGACAACACCGCCACCGGTTGGCCGATGAGCTTGCCGAGCACGCCGAACACGGCCAGCAGGATGAGCAGCAGAAAGCCCCAGCGGCCGAAGCTCTGGTAGCGCATGGCCATGCGCGGCGGCAGGAATGCGGCGAGCACGTTGCTGCCGTCGAGCGGCGGCACGGGCAGCATGTTGAAGATGCCGAGCGCGATGTTGACCTGGACGCCGGCCGCGCACATGTAGAGCAGCGGTGCGAGAACGCTGTACGCGAGCGTCCCTTCCGCCACGCCGCGACCCAGGTATTCGACGCCGCGCACGGCCAGGGCGCTCAGCACGGCGAGCAGGAAATTCATTGCCGGCCCGGCCAGGGCCACGAGCATCATCCCCTTGACCGGATTGCGGAAATAGCGCGGATCCACGGGCACGGGCTTGGCCCAGCCGATCATGCGCGTGAGCAGGAAGGCCAGCGTGCCGAGCACGTCCAGATGGCTGATGGGATTGAGCGTCAGCCGCCCGGCCAGGCGCGCCGTGGGGTCGCCGAGCCAGTTGGCCACGTAGCCGTGGGCCGCTTCGTGGAAGGTCACGGCCATGAGCACCGGCACCACGAGCAGGGCGATCTCCTGCATGGTCTGGGAAAATTCTGGAAACATGGGCAAGGCGGCTAGCACGAACGGCTGGCCGGGGCAAGGGCGGCGGGGCAGGCCCGCCTCGGGCGGCGCGCCCCGGAGCCGGCCGGACTTCCGGGGCGCAGGTCCGCGAAACGGCGGCTCCCTAGCCGGCCTTTTCCATGGCCAGGGCGACCTTGTTCTTGAGTTCGCCGAGGTCCACGGACTTGACCACGTAATAGTCGGCGGCGATGGATTTGAGGTCGTGCTGAAAGCTGTCGTAGGCCGTGCTCAGGATCACGGGAATGCTCTGGTCCTTGCCTCGGATCTCCTGGAGCAGATCCAGGCCCGAGCGGTTGCCGCCGAGCTTGATGTCGAGCACCACCACGTCCGGCGACACGCGGGCCATCAGCGGCAGAATCTCTTCCTCGCCGTCGGAGGTCACGACATCGTAGCCCTCCCCTTCGAGTTCTTCCTGATAGAGCATGCGGATATGCTTCTCGTCGTCGACGACCAAAATCTTCCCGCTCATGGGTAAACTCCTTGTAACACGGCATAAAGAGATCGAATGCACGCGTCTTTCGACTCCAAGGTTATGCTGAAAAGCCCGGGCCGGGTCAACCGTTTTCCCCGG
The DNA here is from genome assembly GCA_003525525.1 of Desulfovibrio sp. GTDB lineage: Bacteria > Desulfobacterota > Desulfovibrionia > Desulfovibrionales > Desulfovibrionaceae > Solidesulfovibrio. The sequence continues at coordinate 6,051 of DQED01000091.1, read as the reverse complement.
TATCTCGCCTTGATTCCAACCGCGCCGCAGGCTACACCTGCGGCCCATGATCACCGTAACACTGGGCACGAACAACACGCCAGCCACTTTCGAAAAAATCAAGACCGTCCTCCAATTGCTCAACAATCTTCACCTGCGCGTCAACGACGCCCTGGTCATCCGCGACGGCGAACTGCTCACCCCGGACCGCCACCTGCGCCCCGGCGACCACGTCGCCATCCGCCCCGTCGTGTCGCGCGGATAGGGAAGGTGAAGGAGAAAGGGGAGAAGAAAGAGGAATGCCTCCGGCGGCCAGGAGGGGCCGAGGGCCCCTCCTGGACCACCCCGTAAGGGGGGAAGGCTTAAATATTCCGACCAGGACAGTATGCTAAGAAGCAACACCTGTCCCCCTTTAAAAATTTTTGGGGAAGGTGGGGGGCCGGGGGAGGAAACCCTTTTTTTAAAAAGGGGTTTCCTCCCCCGGTTCTCCTCGCCCTCCCTCAAAGGATCTTATGAAATGTAAACGCTGCGGCGAGACGGCGGCGGTGAAGCTGCCGAGCCACCATGCCGGGTTTTGCCCCGATTGTTTCGAGCTTTTTTTCAAGCGCCAGGTGGAAACGGCGATCCGGCGCCACGCCATGATCGCGCCGGGCGAGAAGGTGCTGGTGGCGGTTTCCGGCGGCAAGGATTCGCTGGCGCTCATGCGGGTGCTCTCCGACCTCGGCCACGACGTGGCCGGGCTGCACGTGCACCTGGGCATCCCGGACTCCTCGGACCCGGTGTGCGCGCGCACCGAGGCCTACTGCCGGGAAAACGGCTTTGCCCTCCACGTGCTGCGCATGGCGGAGCTGGGGCTTGCCATCCCCAAGGTCAAAGACGCGGTGCACCGCCCCATCTGCGCCGTGTGCGGCAAGATCAAGCGGCATTATTTCAACCGCTTCGCCTACGAAAACGGCTATGCCGCCCTGGCCACGGGGCACAACCTGGACGACGAGACGGCGCGGCTTTTCGCCAACGTGCTGCGCTGGGACGAGGCCTATTTGGGCGGGCAGGGGCCGTCGCTGCCGGCCGAGGGGCGCTTCGTGCGCAAGATCAAGCCGCTCTACCGGCTCACCGAATTCGAAACCGCGGCCTACTGCTTCCTAAAGGGCATCGACCATTGGAAGGCGGCCTGCCCCTACTCCGGCGGGGCCAGCTTCACGAGCCACAAAAGGCTCCTGGCCGACCTGGAATACACGAGCCCCGGCCAGAAAACGGCCTTTTACGAGGCGTTTCTGGCCAAGGGCAGGCAGCATTTTCGCGGGGAAGGAAACGACGCCGGGCCGGTATTGCAGCCCTGCGCGCGCTGCGGCTATCCGTCGTCGGCGGAGGTCTGCGGCGTGTGCCGCATCCGCAGTCTCGTGGAAAAGGCCGGCGCATGACGCGCCGGCCCGTCGCGATCTAGCGTTTGGGCAGGGCTTCGCCCAGGACGTCGAGAAAGCCCTGCAGCATGGCCGGGGTGATGTCGCCCATGTGGCCGATGCGAAAGATCGGCCGCTTGCCCGCGGCTTCGAAGTCCTCGTTGAGCTTGGCGTAGCCGGGGTCGAACAGGTAGCCCTTCGCGCGCATGGCTTCCTTGACGGCCTTGAGGTCGGAAAACGTCATGCCGCCCGGCACGGCGACCGTGGTCACGGTGGGCGAGCGGCGGCCCTCCTCGGCGAACAAGTCATACCCGGGCAACGCCCGCACGAAGGCCTCGGTCTGGTCGCGCATGGCAATGTGACGGGCGAACCGCGCCTCGATGCCCTCTTCCTTCACGATGTATTCCAGTTGCAGCCACATCTGGTTGCCGAGGCTGACGTTCGGCGTGGACTGGGTCTGGAACTTGGCCGCGCGGTCGAGGTGGGCCAGGATGTCGGACGCGTGGCCCCGGGCCGTGACGTGATGCGCCTTGTCGATGGCGGCGGGGCTCACGAAGCCGATGCCGAACCCGGCATTGAGCCCCAGGGACTTCTGCGTGGCGGTGCAGTACATGTCGCAGCCGGACGCCGCGATGCCGCTCGGCGCGCCGCCGAAAATGCTCACCCCGTCCACCACGGCGAGCGCGCCCCGGGCCTTGATCGCGCGCCCGAGCGCCACGACGTCGTTCGTCACGCCCGTGGAGGTTTCGTTGTGGGTGACGGCGACCACGGCGGGCTTGTGCGCGTCCATGGCCGCTTCCACGGCTTCGACCGTGGCCGCGCGGCCGGGTTCGACGGCGAGCAGGACCGCCTTCTTGCCGTTTTCCAGCGAAATCTTGTGCCACAGGTCGCCGAACGCGCCCATGGACACGTGCAGTATGGTTTCGCCGTCCGCGACCAGGGAGCGCACGGCCGCTTCCATGGCCGTGGAGCCCGAACCCAGGAAAAGGATGGTCCTGTGGTCGGCCGGCAGGGCCGCGATGGCCGCGAGGTCGGTGAAGATCGGTTCGAAGCGTTTGGCGTTTTCCCTGTCACGGTGGCCGTACTCGGGCCAAGCCCCGGCGGCGCGCACCTCGGGGCGGACGTAGGTCGGGCCGGTGATGAAAAGCGTGTATTCGGGAAACGGGGCGTCAGGCATGGCATGTTTCTCCGTTTTTGCGGTGAGGCGCGGACCTTACGGCAAAAGCCGGAGCCGGGCAATCGGGCCGGAAGCGGCGGGCGGGCACGGATGCTGCAACATCGCGGCGGGGCGGCAAAATCGCCCCCCAAGGGAGGCTCGCGCCATGCCACGCATACTGGTCGCGCTGCTCCCCCTGCTGCTGGCCGCCTGCGCGCCGGTGGCCACGGGCGAGCTGGAGCGCATTCTCGATCGCCAGAGCAACGACTGCCTGACCCAGGTCGCGGGACGGCAGGATTTTCGCACCATGCGGCAAAAAACGCCGTCGTTCCTGCTGCCGTAACCGGCCCGGGCCGGCCGCCCGTGCGGGCCTCGTCGCGGTCGCCGGAACAAACGCGACAGGCGTCGCCAGGGCATGCGGCCCTGGCGGCGTCCGGCGGAACCCGGGAGGCGGCACGGGTGGCGGAAAAGGCGGGCCGGGCGTCAGGCTGGCGCCGGCCGGTCAGCCGGCCTTGTCGTCCGCGGCGGCATTCGCCTTGGGCGCGGCGGCATCTTCTTCGGACTCGGGCCGGGCCTCGGGATAGACGATCTCTCCCGTGGCTTCGTCGAAGTACGGCCCTTCCTCGGCGTCGGGACGCTCGGACTTGCGTTGCTGTTTTTCTTCCTTCTTTTTCTTCTTGGCCAGTTCCTTGGCTCGCTTGGCGAATGTATACGCGTTTTTGGCCACTGCTCCTCCTGTGTCACGTTATCCGGCCGGGGTCGTCCGATCCACGGCCAAGGCGACGGGATCGACGCCTCACCAGAGGCAACGACGCCTCGTATTGACTATACCCGAAAGCACGGGAGGGGGAAAGGGCAAAAGCGCCCGCCACCGCGCGCCGCCCCCCTCCCGCCCCATCTTGCCCGCCGCGCGCCCGGGCGCTATAGGCTCCCGATGCACGAGCCCGAAATCATCCTCATCCGCGTCTCCGGCCTGGACAAGCCCGGCCTCACCGCCGCCGTCACCGCCGAACTGGCCCGCCACAAGACCGACGTCCTGGATATCGGCCAGTCCGTCATCCACGACACGCTTTCGCTCGGCATCCTGGTCAAGGCCCCGAGCGGCGGCGAGTCCACGCCTTTTTTGAAGGACCTGCTCTTTTGCGGTCACAAGCTCGGGGTCAACCTCTCCTTCACCCCGGTGGACGCGGCCAGCTACGAGTCCTGGGTGGACGCGCAGGGCAAGGACCGGCGCATCGTCACGCTGCTCGCCCGCCGGCTGACCGCCGAACACATCGCCGCGGTCACGGGAGTGATCGCGGACAACGGGCTCAACATCGACGTCATCACCCGCCTGTCCGGCCGGGCGTCGCTTTCCGGGGCCAACCAGCCGCGCATGGCCTGCGTGGAATTTTCCGTGCGCGGCACGCCCGAGGACCTGACGGCGCTCAAAAGCGAATTCCTGGCCATCTCCGGGGCGCTCGGCGTCGACATCGCCATCCAGGAGGACAACGCCTTCCGCCGCAACCGCCGGCTCGTGGCCTTCGACATGGACTCCACGCTGATCGCCGCCGAGGTCATCGACGAACTGGCCAAGGCGGCGGGCGTGGGCGAGGCCGTGGCCGCCATCACCGAATCGGCCATGCGCGGCGAGATCGACTTCAAGGAAAGCCTGCGCCGCCGGCTGCGCCAGCTCGAGGGCCTTTCCGCCGACACCCTGGAAACCGTGGCCGCGCGCATTCCGCTCAACGACGGAGCCGAGCGGCTCATCGCCAACCTCAAGCGCTTCGGTTACAAGATCGCCATCATCTCCGGCGGCTTCACCTATTTCGGCAACCGCCTCAAGGAGCGGCTCGGCATCGACTACGTCTTCGCCAACGAGCTGGAAATAAAAGACAACAGGCTTACGGGCAAGGTGGTCGGCGACATCGTGGACGCGACGCGCAAGGCCGACATTCTGCGCATGCTGGCCGACAGGGAGGGACTCTCCCTGCAACAGGTGATCGCCGTGGGCGACGGGGCCAACGACCTGCCCATGCTCGGCATCGCGGGCCTTGGCATCGCCTACCACGCCAAGCCCGTGGTCAAAAAAGGCGCGGGACAGGCCATCTCCACCCTGGGCCTGGACAGCATCCTCTACCTGGTCGGCGTGCGGGACCGCGACACCTTGTCGTAACGCAGACGTCGCAGAATTCCCCGGCGGTCTGCGCCGCGGGACTTGTTGACACACCTTGTCCGAATCGTCACAATTCCGTCACACCACTGTCGCCCGTAACAAGGGACGAAAAGGGTTAACGGAATCGCGACCCCAAGGCCGCCAAGCCTGGGGAAAACCCGGAGTGTGACGTGGAAACCCCGCTCGACAACGCCATCCACTCGCTCAAGGTGGATGTCCTGCAGATGATGCACCTGGCCCAGGACGCCGTGAAAAAAGCGGTGGCCAGCCTGCTTGAGCACAACGCCGCCAAGGCCCGCGAAGTCATCGACGCGGACCGCGAGATCAACGACTACGAGTGCCGGGTCGATTCGGAGAGCCTGAAGATCCTGGCCCTGCACCACCCCGTGGCCAAGGATCTGCGCTTCATCGTCGGGTCCATGCGCATGCTGGTCAACATCGAGCGGCTGGGCGACGAGGCGGTCAACATCGCCGAACGGGTGCTGGTCCTCACCACCGAGCCGCGCCAGCCCATGCACGACGACCTGCGCCGCCTGGCCGACCTGGCCCTGGAGCTCATGCGCGCCTGCATCAACTGCTACATGGATCTCGACGCCGAGGCGGCCGTGGCGATCATCGAGCAAAACGCCGCGGCGCTCGACCTCAACGTGCGCATCTTCCGCGAAGTGACGAGCGAGATGATCCGCGAGTCCCGGCCCGTGGAACGCGCGGTGCAGCAGTCTTTCGTGGCCCACAGCCTCAAGCGCATCTGCGACCAGTGCGCCAACATCGCCGAATCCACGATCTTCATCCGCAAGGCCATCGACTACAAGCACAAGTGCGGCCTGCCGTCCCAGGGCGGCTGAGCCCCGCCACGCTCGCGGCTTCCTTCCAAAGCCTGCCGCTCTCTCTTCAAGCCCGCGCGATACTCCGCCCCCTTTCGAGGTGGTCCAGGAGGGGGTTACCCCCTCCTGGCCGCCGGAGGCATCCTCCCCCCTCGCCACCACTCTCCTCGCTTCTCCTCACCCTCGCTCCTACTCCCTCGCCGCCTTCTCGCGTTTGCGGGCGGTCGGGTCGCGGTGTTCGCAGGGCACGCCCACCTGGCACAGGCCGCAGCTGTTGACCGGGATGCCGGACATCTGCTCGGCGGCCACGTAGGGCGCGGTGACGCCCCGGATGTAGTCCTTGCAGCGGGTCTTGTCGTGGCCGGCTTCGCTGATGGCCCCGACGGGGCAGCGTTTCATGCAGGCCCGGCAGGGGACGCCCGTGGCGCGCAGGCACCAGGCGTCGTGGCGGGCGTAGGGGCGCGGCGTGGGGGAATAGGCCGCCCGCGCCACCACGCTGCCCACGCGCACGGCCTTGCCGGCCGGGGTGATGAGCCC
>DQED01000094.1:1719-2877 GCA_003525525.1 Desulfovibrio sp. | reverse complement strand
CGGCCTCGGAACTCCTGGGCCTACCGTCCCCGGCCGACGAAGCGGCCTTCGAGTCCAGCGCGGCGGCCGGCAGCGCACCCGCGAAGAAGCTCGCGCGCACAGCGAAGGAGAAGCCGATTCGCGCCGTCTTCGACTACCGCAACGGCAAGATTCCCGAGCGCGTGCGCGACCTGATCGAAGCCCACCTTGCCATCGAGCGCGAGGACGCCAAGAGCGCCGGCACGCTAGGCTTCATGACTCGCGCGCTCGCCATCGCCACGCTGCCGCACAGGCGGCAGGACGAATACCGCTTCGTTCGCAAGAACGGCGACTTCGTGCTCACGATGATGACGGCCCACCCCGAAGGGCTTCCCTTCGGGACGGTGCCGCGCATGCTGCTGACCTGGGTTTGCACGGAAGCCGTGCAAACCGGCGAGCGCGTCTTGCACCTGGGCAATTCGCTGGCCGAGTACCTGGACGAGCTGGGCATGCACAGCTCGGGCGGCAAGCGCGGAGACATCACGCGCCTGAAACACGCCATGACGACGCTTTTCAGCGCCGTCATTTCGTGCCACTACGAGGGGGCCGATTCGTGGGCCTTGTCCAACGTCCTGCTGGCTGATCGCGTCGAGTGGTGGCAACCGCAGAACCCCGAGCAGGCCGGGCAATGGCAATCGAATCTCCAGCTTTCCGAACCGTTCTTCAAGGAGTGCATCGAGCACCCCTTGCCGGTTGACGTTCGCGCGATGCGCTCGCTCGGAAAGTCGCCCCTGGCGCTGGACATCTATGTGTGGCTGTCGCACCGCATGAGCTACTTGTCGCGCCGCACGACCATTCCCTGGGTGTCGCTCGCCGGCCAGTTCGGTGCCGGCTACGCGATGGACGAACAGGGCTTGCGCGACTTCAAGCGCGCCTTCCTGCGCGAGTTGAAGCATGTGATGGTGGTCTATCCCGAGGCGAAAGTCGCCGATTCGCCGAACGGGCTTGTGCTGTACCCAAGCCCGCCGCATGTGCCGTTCAGCAGCGCGCCGAAGCAGCGCCGGCTTCCGCTATGAAACGCCGCCAGTTCCTGGCCGCGCTGGCCTGCGCCTGCACGCTCGGCTTCGCCTCGGCCGCGCGGGCCGACTTCGCCGGCCCGGTGATCGCCATCCTTGACGGCGACACCATCGACGTGCTGAT
>DQED01000094.1:0-1668 GCA_003525525.1 Desulfovibrio sp. | reverse complement strand
CGTCAGGCGCTTTCCTCGCTGGTCTTCCGCCAGTCCGTCACCGTCGCCGATGCCGGCCGCGACCGCTACGGCCGCGTGCTCGGCACCGTCTATGTCTCCGGCGTCAACGTCAACGCCGAAATGGTTCGCCAGGGCATGGCCTGGGTGTATCGCCAATACGCGACCGACCGAAGCCTGTTCGCGCTGGAGGACGAAGCACGCGCCGGCCGGCGCGGCTTGTGGGCCGACCCGTCGCCGGTTCCGCCGTGGCAGTTTCGGCATCGTCAACACGAATAAGGTATCGGTATGTCAGAGCGCATCAATCCAGATTTTTACACCGTCAAACATGCTCCGCTCGGTGAGCTTATGAGCATGGAAAAGACGGACATCGTTCAGATGGAGCTAAAGCGCCGAGCGGCCGAGGCGCTGCAACAGGCTTACGCGCTTTATCTGAATGCCTTCGGCGATGCTGCGGCCGGGCAGTTTTCCGACGATGCCGGGCGGCTGGTTCGTCACGAATAGAACCAGGACATTACTCACCCCGGCATAGCCGGGGCCGGGCTTTCGTGCTTCGCATCGAGCCTGCGCACTTCGCGCTTGTCTCGACCCCTTCGGGCGTCAATCCCTTTCGGACGCGCTTTGCGGTTCGGGTTTGGATTGCTTGCTCTCTTTCAGGTTATCACGCCGTTCTCGGCGTCAAGGGCTGCGCGTTCCGCTTGCGGCCTGCCGGCCGTTCCACCCCTGACGCCTGCGCTGCGGCGTGCTGCCTTCGGTCGCAAAGGGCAATCCCGCCCTACGTTCAACCGGAGGTTTCACATGGTTCAGATGAAGCTGTCTTTCGACAACATCAACAGCGACGAGTCGCTGTATGTCCGAGACGCTGACGGCGTATATCAGGTTGCCACCGCCGCCCAGGTTCTGGCCGGCGCTCGCAAGGCCGCCGACTCGCTGGCCCTTCCGGGCCAACAATTCAGCAGCCCGCAGGCAGTCAAGGACTTCCTGGTCGCCAAGCTGGCGGGCATCGAACACGAAGTGTTCGGCGTCATTTTCACCGACAGCCAACATCGGCTGATCGCCTACAAAGAGATGTTCAGCGGCACCATTGATGCCGCGTCCGTGTATCCACGGGAAATCGTGAAAACCGCCTTGCGGCTGAACGCTTCCGCGCTCATTTTCACTCACAACCACCCGAGTGGCATCGCTTCACCTAGCGAAGCTGATAAGCGCCTAACGGCCCGGCTCAAAGAGGCGTTGAGCCTTATAGACACGCGCGTGCTCGACCACATCATTGTGGCCGGCTCCAGCACGCTATCGTTCGCCGAACACGGCCTTCTATGAAGAATGGGGCTTTGCCCCATTCCTTCAACGTGCGGTAATGCCCAATGGCGACAGGCCCGCGCGATCGAGGCGCTGCGGCTGTCACCAAACCCGTGCAATTTCGCCGCCAGTGACCTACATCGGCCAATCGGCCGACCCTGGCGGGTTCCTGCCCACATACCCACCGCCCTGCTGCGGGAGTAGTAGGCACCCTTCGCGGGCCGTGGGTATGTGGACAGCACGCAAAAGCCGGCCACTGGCGACACAGCGGCCGACCAGGCACGCGGCCGATGTCACCATCGGCCAGTCTGGTGACGAGCAGATCCATCGAGCTGGATTCGCCCGTCACCATTCCCAAAATGGCGACACGCC
>DQED01000152.1 GCA_003525525.1 Desulfovibrio sp. | reverse complement strand
TGGCCGCCGGAGGCATTCCCCCCTCCTCCCCTACACCCGCCCATCGACGAGCCAGTTCGTGCGTTCGAGGTCCGCGGCCGTGCGGCGCACGGCGACGCGGCCGAGGTGCGTCGTCTCGGGCGTGAGAAAACGCGACGCCCCGGCCGCGCGCAGGTTCGCCGCCGCGCGTTTCCAGGCCGGGACGAGGCTCTCCTGCGCACCCGCGAGCGTTTGCCCGGTCCTGGCGGCATCGTTGTAAAACGCCCGCCAGAAATCGCTCGACGACACCCAGAGCAAGTCCGCTTTGCCGATTTTGGCAAAACCCATGGCGGCGAGCCCGTCCCAGTTCGCGTCCACGGGTTGGGCGAGGCTTGCCGCAGGCGTCCCGGAAAACACGTCGGCATTGGCGGAAAGGTATTTGCGCAGGTCGTTGTAGGCATCGACCACCGCGTCGAGACGCGAGGACACGGCGTCCATGGAGCGGGTGACGGCAAGGGGCAATGCGCCGTCCGTTTCCGCCCGGGCCGCGAGCGCCACGCGGCCGGACTGCAGGCTGTAGGCGTCGTTTTCCGAAGCCTGCGCCTTGCCGTTGACCGTGATTTGCCCGTCCTGCCCCGGCAGGCCGACGTTCATGCCAAGGGTTTCGAGCAACCCCGAGGGGCCGTCGGTGAGCGCCATGGATTCGCCCAGGCGACGATTGAGCAGCGTCAGCGAAGCGACGAGATCTCGGGTCGGCAGGCGCATGCCGGGCACGGCGTACGACGGCACGGTGGCTTCCTGCGCCGCTGCCGCAACGCGCGCCGTGGAAAGCGCCGTCTCGCTTTGCACCGCGCCGAGCACGTCCTTCCAGGTGTCGCCGGCGGCCACGGGCACGGACACGACCCGCCCCGCATACGCCGTGGTCAGGCCCAGGGCCGCAAGCAGGCCGCCGGAGCCGTCGGCAAGGCGCAGCGGCTGGTCCGTAAAGCCCGCTTCCGTGGTCACGGCAAGCTCGCGCGCGGACACGGTCTTCCCGTCCGCCGTGGGCAGCGTCACGGCGTGCAGCGACGACGTAAGCCCGGGCAGGGAATAGCCGGACGTCCCCACGAGCTCCGTGGACTGCCCGTCCGCCGCCCAGACGCCCGTCGGCTGCCCGTTGAGCTGGGCATTGACCGCGGCGAGCACGCTGCCCCAGGTCCAGCCGGATTTCACGGTGACGGCAAGCTCCCGCGACGCGTCGCCGACGCTCGCGGTAAACGTGTATTTCCCCGGCGCAAGGGTCGTTGCCATATCGGGATCGAGGGCCGTGGACACGTAGGAGGTGCGCTGCGCGCCCGATCCCGTGGCCACGGAGAAGCGGTGCAGGCCCACTGCCGCAGTCGCGGCCGCGCCGGGATCGAAAGACGAGGAATGGACGAAGGCCGGTTGCGCCAGCCGGTCCACGGATGTTTCGTAGACGGCCTGCTCCGCCGGAGCGGCCACGTTCGCCGCCGCGCGCATGCCGAGCGTCTCCAGGAGATCGCCCTTGGCATCGGCAAGACTCACGTCCTGCGCAAGGCGCGCCCGGTTGACGGAAAGGGCGAGCACCGTGCCCGTGGCGGCAAGCGACGGGTCCAGGGTGAAGGGCTGCTGCTGCCGCGTGACCGTGGCGCGCACGCTGAGATTTTCCGAACCGTTGATGGCGTCGGCCACCTTGCCGAGCACCGTGCGCCAGGTGTCATGCGCGCCGACCGTGACGGAAAAATCCTCGCTGACCGAACCCTGCTGCACGCTGAAGCGGTAGGCCCCGGCATCCACGCCCGAGGCGGCGATGCCGCTCTTGCCCGTGGAAAAAAACTTGTTCGGGTTGACCGCCGTGCCGGCGTCGACGGTCGCGGCGTCGAGGCGACCGGTCAGGCCGTCGTCGTGCAGGGCCAGGCGCGCGTTGAAAAGCGGCGAAGCGTCTGAGGGCCAGACGAAACGTGCAAGCGCCGTCTCGAAGCGGGCCAACCGGGCGTCGAGGCCGGCGGCCAGGGCGCTCACCCCCGCTTCGTTGCCGGCGGAGGCGTCGCCCGGGGAAGCCGTCGCTGCGGCACGCCCTGGGCGCGACGCCGCGGCAGCCTCCGCGACGGATTCACCCTTGGCCAGCCGCAGGCTGGTGAAGTAGATGTCGCTTACGCCCCCGGCCATCGTTTCCGTACTCCACGGCGACGAGGCACAGCCCCCGTGCCGGCGCGGTCCCCGGGGCGAGCCTTCTTTGCCCTGACGTCAATACGGATCGGATGTCTTCGGGGGAAACTTTACCGCAGCCCACGGCCACGAGCGCCCCGGTCAGGTTGCGCACCATCTGCTTGAGAAAACCCTCGGCGCGAAATTCCCAGACCATTTCCCCGGGCGACGCGGACGGTACGCGGCCGACGGCATGGACCTGCCGCGCGGTGGTGCGCACGGCCGAGCCGGCGTTCTGGAAGGCGGCGAAATCGTGGAAGCCTACGAACAAGGCGGCGCAGGCGTCCATGGCCGCGACGTCGAGCGGGGAATAGCGGCCCACGTCCCAGACGTAGGCCCGTCGCCACGGCAGGATGTGGCCGGGCGCGGTCCAGAGCGTGTAGCGGTAGATCTTGCCCGTGGCCGAAAACCGGGCGTGGAAATCGTCGGCGACGGGC
>DQED01000328.1:9547-9806 GCA_003525525.1 Desulfovibrio sp. | reverse complement strand
GCACGGCGGCGCGGCCGGACCAGTCGAGCTTTTCGAGGAGGTCGCGGCGGTCGATGGCGCCCATCTGGTAGAGGCTCAGGGCCTCTTCGCGCTGCTGCACCTTGGACACGGGCATGGTGGAGCCGGAAACGACGGTCAGGCGGGCGGGCACGCGGCAGCGCGCGCCGTGAAGCGGAGCCACGGCGGCGCGGCCCTCTTCGATGAAGCTGATCCAGCGTTCCTCGGTGTACCAGTTCTGCATGTGGCTTAAAAACATCCG
>DQED01000328.1:0-9528 GCA_003525525.1 Desulfovibrio sp. | reverse complement strand
GGCCTGTTCGATGAGCGCGGCGATGGCCCGGTAGGCGATGACCGGCCGGTCGGGCGCGGGGGCGCGCTCCAGGTCGGACAGGCCCGAAATCTGGCTGAAGAGCTCGCGGTAGAGGGCGAGAACGCTTTCGATGTCCTTGGTGTTGTTGACGAATTCAAGGTAACGGATGCCCTGGGCGGAAGCCATGGACGTGGGATTGACGATGCCCAAGCGATTGGTGAAAGCGGCATTGGCCACGCCCGAATCCCGGGGATTGATGATTTTCGGCCGGGCGCAGCGGTCCTTGTGGGAGGTGAGCTGGGCGAGGCACTTGTCGATCTCGTATTGCAGCGCGGCGAGTTGCTCGAAATCCGACGCCCCCCAGAGGCTGACCGGATCGGTCAGGGAATTGGCCAGGGCAAAGGGGAAGCGGTCGTAGAGGTAGGTGGCCATGGCCTCGTCCGGGGCCAGGGCGGGATTGACCGAGGGATTGGGCCGGTCGTCGAGCACGAGCCGCCCGGCGCAGGCCACGGTGACGCAGCGGATGGCGCCCGGATAGCGCGGGCCGTCCCCGGTCATGCTGAAGTCGCGCGCCCAGCATTCGCAGACAAGGGCCGTGTCTCCGCTCGGGGCGGACGCGCCGCTTGCGCCGGCAAGGCTTCTCAGCACCTCGCCGAAGCGGGAGAAGAGCCCGCGCCGGGACCCGTCGCCCGTGGCCATTTCCTGGCGGTTGTCGCCGAGGCTCGCCAGGAGCGCGGCGTCGCTCTGGATCCTGCCGGCGGCATGGGGCCAGCGGCGTGCGACCTCGCGCAGGGGCATGGGCGTGAAATGCAGCACCGCGGCGGCGTCGCGCAGGTCCAGGCAGTCGGTCGGGAACACGCCGAAGGCGAAGGGATCGACGACCACGGTGCGCACTTCGCCGAGGCCGTATTCGAGGTCCGGGTCGAAGACGACCTTTTCCACGGCCACGCCGTAGGTCTCGCCGTTTATGACCGAGCGCTCGAACGCGGCCTGCTGCTCCTGCTCGGTCCACCAGCAGGCGGCGGCGCGTTCCAGGGTGCGAAAGAGGGCATCGTCGCCGTCCGGGCCCACCCGCGTGACGTTGAAGGTGGGGTTGTTGTCCGTGAGCATGTTGACGGTGCGCTGGCGGTGCAGGTGCAGCAGGTTGGCCGAGGCCATGGCCGCGCCGGCCGGGGCTGTAGCGCGCCAGACGCGGTTTCGGCCCAGGCGGTAGTGGTTGGTCCATTTTTCGGCCAGGCCCAGGCGGGCCTTGTCGGCGACCACGGCTTCGAGGAGCTCGAAGACGCGCGGCCCGACCAGGTCCGGGCGCTCGGCCGGGGGCAGCAGTTCGCCGAAGCAGGCGGCAACGGCCATTATTTTCCCTCCTTGCGGCGACGGGTGGCCGGGGTTGCGGGGGCGGCGGAAAGCATGCACGCGCCCGCGTCGGTTTCGAGGCTGTCCGCGCCGGCCGGCTCGTAGCCCTGCGGATGATGGCCGCAGTAGGGGCAGCGGGCGTGCGCGAAGGCGGCCTCGGGATCAAAGGGCGGGGGGAAGCCGGGCTCGAGGGGACCGAACATGGCGCCGAGAAGCGGCAGGCGGAGGTCGGCGGGGGCGAAGGCGGCGATGGAGGCATGGCAGAGGCGGCAGCGCAGGATCATGTCGGTTCTCCCCTTTTCGCGGCGGCGTTCCCCGCCGCCCGCAAAACCCATCAGTCCATGCAAAGCGGACAGGAACCAGCCAGTTCGCGTCAATTTTTTCGTTTCGGGAGAAAAACCCGCAGGCAGTCTGGCGGGCCAGCTGAGCGTTCGCTCAGTTTCCGCCTGTAGCTTATTGAAAAAATCATGCGGAATCGGGACGTTGTCCTCTTTCCCATTGTACCGGGCAGCGCTTTGGAGTATGTAGAATCGCATTCCAATTTATCCCACGGAGGAACCGCCTTATGCTTGGCATGGAGAAAAAGGTCCGGGCCCTGTACGGCGACGATGTGGAAAGCAAAGTGGACAATCCCGTTGTGGAAGCGAAAGAAACGGCCAATTCGGCCCGGGCCGGCCTGGCGCTGGCCATTTTGGCCATCGTCCTGGCATTCGGCGTCTACGTGGCCCTTGACGCGAAACTGTCGAGCTTGGCCCAGTCCGTCGCCGACGTGCCGGCCAAGGTCGCGGCGCTCGACGCCAAGGTCGCCCAGTTCGAGGGCCTGCCGGCCAAGATCCGCAAGCAGATGCAGGCGGACAAGGTGGCGGAATTCGCAGCCGCGGCCGACCGTCTGGCCGCAGGCCTCGATGCGGCCGAGCACAAGGCGGCCATGGCCAAGATCTCGGAAATGGCCAAGCAGCTGCAGGCCGACGTGGCCAAATAGCGTCTTGGCAAAACGGGAACATATCGCCTATACGTCAGCTAAATAGCCCCCGCCGGCCAACGGGCTGCCGCCCTCCGGACTCCCCGCTGGACTCCGGCGCGCGGCGAAGCCACTACAAGGACAGGGCGCGGGGGCAAGGAGGGAGGCCATGGCGCAGTATGTGGTCGGCGTCACCGACGGCTACCATTCCATCGCCTTTGCCGACGGGCTGGAGCCCGCTGAGCGGCGTCCCTTTTCCATCACCTCCCCTTCGGACCTCACCCGGGCCGAGGCGGAGATGCCCGCGGCCATGCCCGCCTTGGCGGAAATCCGGCGCGGGGCGCTCACCGACCAGTCCGCCTGAGTCCGCGCGCAGGCGCAACGACGACAAAGGCCGTCGCCCCAAAGGGCGACGGCCTTTTTTTTTACGGTGTGCAGCGCTGTGGGAGTGCGGCGGAAAGCCTCAGCGCCCGGGCACGAAGCGGCCGTCGCTGCGCAGCCCGGCGACGTCGCCGTCGCGACCTTCCATCCAGCCGCAGCGCACGGCCGCGCCCGGGGCGTCGAAGCCCGGGGCGTAGGGCTTGATGTCCAGAAGCGGCGTGCCGTCGAGCACGTCCACGCCGCGGACGTGGACCACGGGGCCTGCGACGGAGACGACCTCGACCACGGACAGGCCGATGGGGTTGGGACGCCTGGGCGCGCGCGTGGCAAAAAGCCCGCGTGGCGTGTCGTCGAGAAAGGGGGTGACGGTCAGGTCGTAGCCCGTGGAGGCGTGGAAGACATAGAGGAGATAGATGTGGGAAAAGCCGTCCAGGTCGGCCAGGGCCGGGGCCAGGGCCGGATCGAGTTCGAGCCGCCCCATGACGTCGCGCGCCCCGCCCGGCTGGATGGGCATGCCGGCGAGGCCCGTAAAGGGCGAACGGATGACGCCGATGGGCGTCAGGGTAACGGAGTCCTGCATGCATCGCCTCCCGGGATCGCGGCGCCTCCGCGCCGGATCAGTTGCGCTTGTCGAAGCTCTCGCTGGCCGCGGCCACGCCGTAGGCGAAGACCATGCCGGCCACGCCGAGCAAGGGCGCGTAATAGGCCGGCGCAGCCAGGGCGAAACGGATGAAAAGCGTGGCCAGGGCGAAGCCGGAGTTGCGGAACACCGAATAAAACGCCGGCTGGTAGGTGTGGGAAAGCAGCACGATGAAGATGTCGCTGAAGATGAGCACGGTGTAGAAGACCGTAAAGAAATCGTGCGCCTCCCCGGTGAGGGCGCTTTGCCAGGCGACCCACAGCCCGAAGGACAGGAAGAAGACGAGCAGGCAGAACGCGAGGAATTTCTTGTTGGCCACAAAGGGATACAGCCACGGTCCCTTGGGCGTCTGCGGCTTCTTGCTGTAGCGGCGGTAGTACATGCCAAGGCCGATGAAGCACAGCAGCGCGCCCGCGCCGTCGGCGAGCATGGGCAAAAGCACGTGGACGGATTCGATGAGAATGATGGGCTCGTGGAGGTGGACCAGTTCCTTGAAAGCGTCGCGCAACAGGATCAGGCACAGGATTTCGAACTGCTTGCCCAGGGATTTGGTCACCGAGCAGGGCAGCACGAAGATGAGGTCCACGACTTCCTGGATGAGCACCAACGTGAAGGCCAGGTTGATGGCGTAGAAATGGGACGTGGGCGTGAGTCTGGCCAGCACCGGCGGCACAAGCCCCCGGCGGTTCAATTCTATGCCGATGAGGCCGAAGCAAAACGCCGCGACCTGGCTCATGGCCACCGCACGCCGCGTTTTGGGATTCTCCCAAAAGGAATGCAGGGGATCGAACAGGTTCGTGGAGAATTCGTAGAAGGTCATCATGGTCTCTGCTTCCGATCGCCTTATGCCAAAGGCCCGGCAGAAAGGGAAGCGCGCCGCCGGTGACTGAAAGACCTTTCACGCAGCGCAATGCACTCGTACCGCTGCGGAAACGCCGGCGCAGCATGGGGGGGCGATGCGAGCCGGCACCCCGGCCTTGTTCAGGGCTTCCCGGCGGCCAGGGCCTTGCGGGCCGCGGCATAGACGGTCTCGCGCCAGACGGCGGCAGCCTTTGCGCCCAGATGCACGCCGTCCACGGTGAAGCCCTCCGGCTGGCCCTTGTGCCAGGCCTCAAGCGCGGCGTCCACGTCGGCCACGACCACGCCCAGACGGCGGCCGACCTCGCGGATGCGGTCGTTGTAGGCCGGAATGCTGGCGTGATCGAACTTGTCCGCGGCGAATTTCCCGGTTTCCATAGGCGGCAGGGTGACGAGCACGAGCGCCCGGCCGCTGTCGAGGACGGCGCGGGCGAGGGCTTCGTAGCCGGCGGCGAAGCGCTCGGGCGTGGCCACGTTTTTCCCGAAGGCATCGTTGGCGCCCATGGATACGATCACCAGCGGCCCTTTCGAATCGGCCAGGACCTGACGCATGAACGGGAGAGCCTCCAGGGCTTTGGAGCCGGATATGCCCGTATTGATGACATTGAGACCGTCCAGGACGGGAAAATACAACTGCTCGACGATGCTGTCCCCGAATACGATGACAAACGGGGCCTCGAGGGACAGCAGTTGCCGCAATATGATGCCGGACCGCGTCCGGTTGTACAATCCGCCGAGATCATTCATGACCTCGTTGACCGCATTGACATTGGTCGCTATTTCCCGCAACTGTCCGTCCACGGTATCCCATCCCTTCTTGTAATAGAAGGCCGCGATGGTCAAAAGAACGATGCTGCTGCAAAGCAGCCAGACGAGGGCTTTATTGTATCGCAAGGGGAACCGTGCCGGCGGGAAGAGGTTGGGCCAAGCAGGCCATAGGCGGCAGGCAATAGCAGGTTCCCGCCCCGGCGTAAACCGCGCCCCGCGACCTCCCGCCGAAAAACGCGTCCGGGCCTTGACGCGGTCGCACCCCCGGGGGAAAAGGACATACTCCGGCCAAGCGGCCTCCCTGCAAGACCGCCGGACCGGCCACCCGCGACAAGGAGACCCGCCATGCGCCGACTTGCCGTCCTCATTGCCCTGTCCCTGCTCTGTTGCGCCACAGCCGTCCGCGCCGCCGACGTTCCCGACCTGCGCGGCGTCTGGCGCACCGTCGACCACGAAGGCATCACCACCGGCAGCCGCCACTTTCCCCAGGCGGACCAGGAGCCGCGCTTCGTGAAGAGCGCCTTCGTCATGGAGATCACCCGCCAGGAAGGCCGACGTTTTCTCGGCGTCAAGAAAAGCGACAAGCACCAGGAACGCATCATGGGACTTGTGGCCTACGACAACGTGACCGTGCACATCCTGGAGGAGGAAGGCGCTTTCCACGGCCGCCTGCTGCCGGACGGCTCCCTGGAGCTCATCTACAGCCACGATGCCGGCGGCAGGCAGGCCATCGGCATCGCCCGCTACGTCAAAGAAAAGCCGTAAGCCGCCCGCCTCGCCACCCATCGAACGCGCCGGCCGCGCCATTCCCGACAGCAGTCCTGCCGCGCCGTCGGACAAGACGGCGTCGGCTTCTTTCCCAGGGCTCCAAAGCGGCAAGGCCCCCGTCAAAGGGCGGGGGCCTTGCCGGCAGTCCGCACGGAAGGCTTCGCAAGGAGCCTTCCGATGCTGTCGGCTTCCCGGCGTCTACTGCCGCATCATCGGCTTGTAGTGCATGGGGATCTTGATCTTGGGATCGAGCTGCTTGGCCTTGGCGAAGTCGGCCTTGGCCTCGTCGAGCTTGGTCATGGCCCCGTAGCTGAGGGCGCGGTTCTTGTAATACACGGCCTGCTGCACGCCGGCCTTGCTGTGCTCGATGGCCTTGGTCAGATCGGCCACGGCCTCGGCATGCTTGTTCTGCATGGCCAGGATGCGCGCCCGGTCATAATAGGCGGCGGTATAGTCGGGCTTGAGTTCGATGGCCTTGGACAGGTCGGCCAGGGCCTCGGCGGTCATCTTCTTGTTGGCGTACGCCGTGCCCCGGTTGGTCAGGGCGAGCGGCAGGATGTCCTTGGGCGTTGCCGGGTTGTCGATGACCTTGGTCAGGGCTTCGATGCCGGCGTTCCAATGCCGTTCGTTCACGGCCTGGACGCCCTTGGCGTATTCGGTGCTGATGGGATCGGACGCGGCCGGCTTTTTCTTGGCCTCGGCCTGTCCGGCGCAAAACATCAACGCGGCTGCAAGCATGGCGACGAATACACGACGATACATGGCATTACTCCAGGGTTGATGGTGTCGGTCCTTCGTCGCATCTTATGCTTACTCCGCAGGCTTTGCGCAAGAGGGAATCGGAACAAAGCGGATCTCTTTACAAAATTTCCAGCGCCCAGCCTTTGTCATCAATATATAATAATTAACAACATATCATAAATACTCGACCATTGCTTCAGGACGGCCAGGCAACGCTCTACGCATCACGTATAATACGCTTTTCTCCAACAGACTTCGCCACAACGCACAAGGCGCGACGCCGCCAAGTCCGGCGGGCGACGTCGCGCCTTGCGGCAACACGTGCCGCGTCCTCAACAACGCGCACGCTTTCGTCGACAACGGCACTCTCGATTCTTCTCTTTCAAAAAACCGCATCGTCGCAAGGAAACGGGACTACGCGCCGCTGTCCACCCCGGCCGCAGCGAACGTGGCCATGTCGTTGTAGACGTTCGCCGCCGCGCGCATGAGAAAAAGCGCCAACGCCGCGCCGGTGCCCTCGCCCAGGCGCAAGCCCAGGTCGAGCAGGGGCTTTTGCCCCAGAGCGTGCATGATGGGCGCGTAGCCGGGTTCGGCCGAGGCGTGGCTGACGCAAGCGTAGTCGGCCACGGCCGGGGCGATGGCCCGGGCGGCCACGTAGGCGGCGGTGGAGATGAAGCCGTCCACGGCGATGGGGAGCTTTTGCGCCGCCGCGCCAAGCACGAGCCCGGCCAGGCAGGCGATTTCCAGCCCGCCGAGCGCGGCGAGGATGGCCACGGGATCGCCCGAGGAAACGGTTTCGCAGTGCAGGCGCAAGGCCTTGGCCACAACACTGGCCTTTCGCGCGACGCCCGAGGCGTCGAGCCCCGTGCCCGGCCCGGTGACCGTTTCCGGCGCCAAGCCCAGGAAAGCGCAAAAAAGCGCGGTGGAAGGCGTGGTGTTGGCGATGCCCATGTCGCCCGTGCCGAGGGCCATGATGCCCGATGCGGCGGCCTCGGCGGCAAGCGCCGCGCCGAGCAGCAGGGCCTTCTCGCAGGTGGCGCGGCTCATGGCCGGGCACTCGGCCAGGTTGGCGGTTCCCGAGGCCACGCGTGCGCCCGCGAAGCGGGGATGGGAGGGAAAGGGCTCGCCCAGGCAGCCGGCGTCCACCACGCGCAGGTCGATGCCCGCGGTGTCGGCAAGCACGTTGATGCCCGCGCCGCCAGCCAGGAAATTGGCCACCATCTGCCGCGTGACCTCCTGGGGAAAGAGGCTCACGCCTTCCGCGGCCACGCCGTGGTCCCCGGCGCAGACGTAGATGCGCGCCGGATCGACGACCGGGGCCTTGCCGCCGCGGATGGCGAACAGGCGCGCGGCCAGTTCCTCGAGGCGGCCGAGGCTGCCGCGCGGTTTGGTCAGGTTGTCCAGGTGGGCCTGAGCCACGGGGAAAAGCGTGGCGTCCACAGGGGTGATGGCGGCGAGCAGTTCGCGCAGGGCGGCAGACATGGAGACTCCTTTGCAATGCGCCGCCCGGTCCTGCCCGGCGAAAACACGGGCGGACCGGCGGCGGGTTGAGCGATGCGCGTTAGCGAAGGGACGGGCGTTTCGCGCCCCAGGCTCCTTCAGGACGTGAAGGCCGTGAACCGGGGCTGTCCGGTGGAATCGAGCACGGCCTGCCAGTAGTCGGAGCCGGTGTCGATGCGCTTGCGCTCGCGGGTGACCAGGGGCAGCGGCACGTGGACGTAGCGGTCGTTGACCGAGCCGATCATGATGCCGGTCTTGCCGGCCATGCCGGCGTGCACGGCCAGCCGGCCGAGGAAGCCGCAGTAGACGGCGTCGGCGGTATTGGCCGCCACGGCGCGCACGATGTAGCTCGGGTCGATGACCTTGAGCGTGAGCGGGAGGCCTTTTGCCTTGCAGTGGCGTTTGACGGCGGCGGCGAAGAGGCCGCAGAAATCGCCAAGCACCGGGTTGCCCGAGGGGTCGGTGCGCCCGGTTTCCGGCACGAGGTGCTGTCCCGCGCCCTCGGCGGCCACGACCACGGCATGGCCGCGGGAACGCAGCCGCTTTTCCAGGACGTCGAGCACGCCGCCCTCGCCTTCCAGGGCAAAGGGCTCCTCGGGCACAAGCACCATGTTCACGTGCTTGAGCCCCATGCTCGCCTCGGCGGCGATGAATCCGGACTGCCGGCCCATGAGCTTGACCAGGCCCACGCCGTAGGGCGCGCCGAGCGCCTCCACATGGGCGCAGGCAATGGCTTCGGTGGCCTGCTGCACGGCCGTGGAAAAGCCGAAGGTGCGCGAGACGAAATGGATGTCGTTGTCCACGGTCTTGGGGATGCACACGATGCCGATGGCCAGCCCCCGCGAGGCGATCTCCGCCTGGATGGCCGAGGCGGCGCGCAGGGTGCCCACGCCGCCGATGCACACGCAAAAGCCGATGCCCATGCGCTCCATGGCGTCCACGATCTCGTCCACGGGCTGCGGCCCGCGCGAGGAGCCGAGGATCGTGCCGCCGAATTCATGGATCTCGGCCACGTTGTCGGGCGAAAATTCCAGCACGTCGTGGCGGCAGGACGGAATGAAGCCGCGCAGGCCGTAGCGGATGCCGAGCGTGGCGGCCACGCCGTACTGGTGGTGCGCCTCCATGACGATGGAGCGGATGACGTCGTTGATGCCCGGGCAGATGCCGCCGCAGGTGACGATGGCGACCTTGGTCTTGTGCGGGGTGAAGAAAAGCCTTTCGCGCGGCCCGGCTTCTTCGAAAAAGACCGGTACGGCCCCGTCGCAGGTCACGGACCAGCGCGTGATGCCGACGAGCACGCCGGCGTCGTCCGGCACGAACGCGCCCACGCGTTTGGGGCTTTCGCAGGCGGGCGCGCCGAGCGTCGGCACGGCCGTATCCGCGGCGGTCAGGGGCGGCATGTCGGACAGGGCGTCCTTGTTGTTGCGCATGGCGACTCCTTGCGGCATCACGGTTGAAACGGGACGGCCGCTCTGGTGTTAGCCTTTTGGCGTTGCGGCGGCAACCGCCGCCCGGCAAGGTGACGACGTGAAACGCATTTTCGTATTCCTGCCCGCAC
>DQED01000326.1 GCA_003525525.1 Desulfovibrio sp. | reverse complement strand
GGCCTCGTGCGACACCGCCGGCGCGCTCTTCACCCTGGACGAGGAGGACCGGCGGCGCTTCACGCTCACCGCCACGGCCTACTGCCCGTTGTGCGGCTCCGAGGACGGCCAGCCGCAACCCACGGCGCGCGGCGGCGCGGTGCGCCCGGGGCGCACGGTGGCCGTGTCCCAGGACCTCAAACGCCTGCTCGGCAGGAAAGTCTACATCGAGGGGCTTGGCGTGCGCGTGGTCGAGGACCTCATGCACCCCCGCTTCACCGACCGGCTGGATCTCTGCCTGTCCGACCGCGAAACGGCCCTGGCCTTCGGCGTCAAACGCCTGGAGATGGTCGTACTCGATTAAGCGGAAGGAGAGGGACAACGCCTCCGGCGGCCAGGAGGGGCAAGGGCCCCTCCTGGACCTCCCCGAAAGGGGGGCAGCCCTCGCGACCGGCGATCAGCCTACGGACGAAAAATCAATACGCCCCGCGCATGCCGCAGACCACCGGGATGGTGGCGAGCAGGATCTTGATGTCGAGCGCCACGGACCACGTGTCCACGTACTCGATGTCGCATTCCATCATGCGCTCGAACGGCAGGGCGTTGCGGCCGCGAATCTGCCAGAAACAGGTGATGCCGGGCTTGACGCCGAAGCGGCGGCGCGGCCAGTCGTTTTCGATGCGCTCCACGTCGCGCACGGGCAGCGGCCGGGGGCCGACAAGGCTCATGTCGCCGCGCAGCACGTTGTAGAGCTGCGGCAGTTCGTCGAGGCTGGTCTTGCGCAGGATGCGGCCGAGAGGCGTGATGCGCGGGTCGTTGCGCATTTTAAACGTCGCGCCGTTGGTTTCGTTGTGTGCCTCGAGATCGGCCTGGAGCGCTTCGGCGTTTTGCACCATGGTGCGGAATTTGTAGAACTTGAAAAGGCGCTTGTTGAGCCCCACCCGCTCCTGCACGAAAAACGCCGGCCCAGGCGACGTCAGCCGCACCAGACACCACACCATGCCGAGAAGCGGCGACAACGCGACCAGGGCCACGCCGGCCACGCTCACGTCCAGAAACCGCTTGAGAATCAGTTCGCGCTCATCGGCCAGGGTGTTGGAGATGGTTGCCACGATCTCGCCGCCGTGGCTGCCGGGCCGGTGGCGGGGGTTTTTGACCTCGAACACGCGGGTGACCACGGTCATGGCCACGCCGTGCTCCTCGCAGGCCGTGGCCAGGGCCGTGGCCGTGTCGCAGAGGGCGTGCATGGGCAGGCAGACCAGCACCTCGTCCACCACATGCTCGCGCAGATAAGCGGGCAGGTTCGCTGGCGCGTCCAGAATGGCGAAGCGTTCGGGGCGCAGCGCCGGCGGCGGCGCCTCCCAGCCGTCGGCGACGAAGCCCAGGAAACGGTGGCCGTGCCCGGGATGCTCGAGCATGTCCCGGGCGATTTCCTGGGCGCGCTGCCCCGTGCCGACGATGAGCGTGCGTCGCGCGGCGATGCCCTGCGCCTCGGTGAGAAAAAGCAGCCGTCTGCCGGCATGGCGCACGGCGACGCCGCCAAGGCACGACAGCAGCCAATAGACAGCCAGGAACGCGGGCGTTGCGAGCGGCGACCGCAACAATGCGGCCGTGGCCACGAGCACGAGCAACACGCCGGTTGCGGCCTTGACCATTGCCTTGACCGCCTGCCGCCACTGGAAGAGCGCCGTTTCGGTGTAGAGCGCGAACGCCGGAAACACGCAGGCCGTGGCGCCCAGGGCGACGCAGAAAAGCAACGCCCCCGAAGCGTCGACATGCACGGCAGCCGCGGCGGGCGCACCGCCGGAGCGGGCCGTTTCAGCCACGGTCGCGGCGACCAGAAAGGAAAATGCGGCCACGGACAGATCGGCCACGCGCAGCCAGGTGATGGCGCTTTGCCTTGTCCTTATGGGCATGTGTCACCCCGCCTCGGCGGCGGCCGGTCCGCGGGTGGGACCGTTCGGGAAAAGTGCATCAGGAGTGGAAGCCGCCCGTACAGAGTTGCAACGTACACCGAGTATCACGAAAACTGCAACACGGATGCCACTTTTGCGTCCGCGCCCCCTGGCCGGCACGCGCCACCGCGCAAATGGCCCGTCCCGGACCGCCAAAACGCCGTCAGGACGTGCCCGTCCCGCCCTTCCCCCCCCGGCTACCGTATTTCCTCGAGAGCGTCGCGCCGTCCTGCCACCATGATACGGTTCCGCCCCCCGCCTCCCCCGGCGCGGCGTGCCGGAACGCACGGCAGACAGCCGGGTTTTGCCGCCATGCCGGGAAAATGACGCCATGCCGGCAAGTCGTGCAGCATTCGCGCAGGCCTTGAAACGAAGCGCTGCCCTGGGCAGCCGTGGGACAGCGCCCGAAGCAAAAAAAACCCGGCCGCCAAGGCGGCCGGGTTTTTGCGCGTTCAACGGGAACGTCCGGGCTACTTCTTGTTGAGCCCCACTTCCTGCGGGAAAATAGGCAGGTAGCGGTAGGACAGGCTCATGACGATGAAGCCGTAGGCGATGACCATGCCCGAGGTCAGCCATTCCGCCCAGTTCGGGGTGTAAATCTCCCACTTGGTGAAGGGCAGCACCGGCTGGGCCAGGGCCTGGACGGTGAAGACGTAGCGGTTGATGATCACGCCGAGGCAGGCAAGGATCGCGCCAGCGTACATGAACGCCGGTTTCTTGCGCAAGGGCGTGAGCAGGAAGATGACCGGCAGCGGCAGGCAGAGCACGATTTCGGTGAAAAACAACCACTTGCCGTAAACCAGGCCGTAGAACATCTGGTCGAAGGTCAGGCCGGCCTTGGGCAGCACGCCGTTGATCCAGGCCCAGGTGTCGAGGTACTTGAACACCATGTAGATCAGCAGCATGGTGCCGCCGATTTTGCACATCAGGGACTTGATCCGATAGGTGGTCAGCTTGCGGCCGGAGAGCTTCTCCATGAAGCCGCAGATGAGCACGGTCAGGCACGGACCCGAGGAGATGGCCGACAGGACGAACAGGAAGAAGGTCCAGGGCCAGATGAAGAAGCCTTCGCGAAAAGCGTAGGGGCGCGCGAACATGACGCCGTACATGCCGCCGAGCGAGCCCTGGTGGAACGTGGACAAAAACGCGCCGATGCCGGCGAAAAGCGGCATGACGACGTGCATCTGGTGGGCCAGGTTGTGCAGGAACGGGATCTTGTTGATCTGCTTCTGCTCGAGGATCAGCGGGACGTACTCGATGATGAGCACGAGCAGGTAGCAGGTGATGCAGAAGATGACTTCCGTGAGCATGGAGTGGACGTTGGGGTGCCAGTAGCCGAACCAGGCCCGCACCGGCTGGCCGACGTCCAGGGAGAGGATCAGCATGGCTCCGGAGTAGCAGAGGAAGCCCTTGATGACCGTCAGGTTGATGATGTTTTTGAGTTCGTCAACGCCGATGATGTAGCGGAGGAGTCCCGTGAAGAAGGCGCCCGCGCCCAGGGCGATGACGGCGAGGTCGAAGGTGATCCACAGGCCGAACCCGAAGTAGTTGTCGAGGCCCGTGACGCCGATGCCGCGGTAGAAGACCCAGAGCATGGAGACGAGGCCAAGCAGGCCGACAAAGGCCCAGATCCCGAGCCAGCCCATGAACTTCCCCAGGCCGCACCGGGCGACGCCCTCGGGGTACCAGTTTTTTTCCATCTCGATAAAGCTCATAGCGTCCCCCGCTTACTCGCTTTTAAGGTAGTTGTCGCCGAGTTTGCGCACCCATTCCCGCCGGCTGATGTAGTAGACCTGGGTGTTCGTGCCCAGACGCTGGAGCAGCCGGAAGGCGTAAGGGCTCTTGATGAGCTCATGCACCTTGTGCTTGGGGTTCTTGATGTCCCCGAAGGACAGCGCGCCCGAGGGGCAGTTCTGCACGCAGGCGGTCACGTAGGCGCCGTCTTCGAGGCTGTCGGGGTCCTTGCCCTGGGCGCGCGCGGCGTCCTTGGCCAGGTTCCAGCGATGGTGGCAGAAGGTGCACTTCTCCACCACGCCGCGGGGGCGCACGGAAGTCAGGGGAGACAGGGTCTTCTCCATGCCTTCGGGCCAGATCGGATCGTACCAGCCGAAGTAGCGGACATGGTAGGGACAGGCCGCCACGCAGTACCGGCAGCCGATGCAGC